>JANLUQ010000093.1:0-8570 GCA_031363565.1 Armatimonadota bacterium
GCAGCCTCTGAGGCCAGGCATCGGCTGGGGCAGGGTGCGGGGACGCAGTGGGACCCCGTCTACGTTGAGGCCTTCCTCGCGGCCCCATCCGCCCCCGACCTGTCCTGGCGTTAAACCGCCAGTCTACATGGACAGGCCGCCCCTCCGGGGCTTTGAAGGGATTGTAGGGGCGCGATTCATCGCGCCCTCATTCTCCGTGCCTGCCCTCCTTTTCCGTACTGGTGGAGGACGGCCGCCTAGCCCCCAATTCTGGGGGGACCGGAGGAGAAAGGCGGAGGGACTCAGAATACATCGTGCGGCTGGTGCGCCGGGTCGTGACGGTCAGCGTCGAGACGGCGCGGCTCGTGGCAGACCTGCCTTCCCTCCATCCTCCCCTCTGACCTCCACCTACTTGATCGTCTGCCCGCCCCGCACGCTCGCGACTTTGTAGCCGCCGTCCTCCTGGATGAGCCAGTAGTAGCCGCGCGCCAGGTTCCCGTTCTGGCCGCGCACCGTCACGATGACGTCCGCGTGGTCCCCCGTCGCATCCGTCCAGACCGGCCCGAAGACGGCCGACTTGGCATGGCCGAATTCGGGGAAGTTCCGCTTGATCTCCGCTAAAAATGCCTGTCCGGAACGGAAGTTTCGGTGCAGGCCGCGGCTCTGATAGAACCACGCCCGATCGACATCACCGGCATTGATCGCGGCGAGCTGGTTCCCGACCGCCATCCGTGCCGCCTTCTGCGCCGGCCCCATCGAGATGTGCCATGTCTTCGGATCAACCGGTCTGCCGGAGTCGGTCGGACCGTTCTGGGTCGAGGGTTCCCGCGCCTCGGGGACTGGCGGGGGTTTCGGGTGGGCGGTGATCTGGCCGCGCAGGACGAAGGCGCTCAGGCCCACGCAGAGCGCGGCGAAGACGAAGGGGGCAGCACGGCGGATGTTCATGAGAGGAGTTTCCTACCTTCCTATTCGCCGCGCCGCCCGGTAATTCCTTTCCCAGGTCAGGCCTTGGTCAGTACGGCCTCGTTCTGGAACAGGCGCGCGGCGTGGGCCAGGGCGGCGGCGGCATAAACAAGGGAGGCGAGGAAGGCCGAGATGATGAGCAGGTCAGGCGGCAGGGACGACCGGACTTGCAGGCCGTGCGCCGCGTGGACCGGTGGCAGGCCGCGTCATCTAGGACGTCTCACGCGCCTTAGAACCGCACCGCCACGCCGCCGCTGTAAAACTGGACAAGGGCGTTCCCGCCCAGGCCGCGCCCCGTGCCGATGTCGAGCTGGACGTTTTTGGCGACCCGGTAAGTAAACCCACTGTCGGCGATGGGAGAGGGCGGGCCACCCACGGGGACATCGTAATAGTAGTCCCCGTAAACGGCAAGGAGGCCGCTCAAGGCGTAAGTGACCTGGCCTGTAACTGTATAATCGGTGACGCGCCCACCGTTCTGGGTCGGGTAGGATACGATCAGGTTTGACCCCAGACTCCAGCGCGCCCCCGAAGTCGTCTGCGCGTTCAAGCTCAGGACTGGGTCCACATGGCCGCTGGTGGTGACGGCGGAGCGGAGTGGAACGGAGAGGCTGGGCGTGAAGGCCAGCTTCGTGTTGCCGTCCTTGCTCTGGTAGAACTTATAGCGGATGCCGATCGCCCCGTCGCCAAAGCCCGCCGCCCCGCCCGACGGCCAGATGTAATCCGGCAGGGTCACACGCAGCTCGGTCTTGGCGTTCAGCCCCGTTCGGAGCAGTACCTGCGGGGCGTCGGTCGCCTGCCCCAAGCCATTAGCCGCAGCGTACTTGGTGCGCGAGATGCCCACCTCGATCTGGATATGGCCCGGTGCGACCGTGTCGCCGCCGTTCGTGAAGCCGGGTCGGTCCGGCGTCAGCGTGCCATCATCGGCCTTGCCCGCCCCGGCATCAGCCTTGCCCGCCCCGGACGCATCGGCGGCTTTGCTGGGATCGGCGGCTTTGCCCTTGCCCGGCGCATCGGCGGCGTGTGCCGGCAGCAGGGGCAGCAGGAGGCCGGCAAGGAGCCAGCAGGGCCAGTATTTGTGTGTCATCATTTCTTCTCCGTTAAGTCTTCTCCGTTAGGTCTTCTCCGTCAGGTCTTTTCCATGAAGCTCAGGGTGCCGATAACGAGGCGGTGTCGGGGACGGTCCACGCGCCACCGCCACGGGTGGCTGTCGAGGATTGTGATCAGCGCGCCGGGGACCGGGTCGGCGGCATTGGAAGGTATGGGAGAAATGGTCAAGACCAGCCTGCCATCTTGGTCCTGCCGCCAGCGCAGCGGGGTGGGGGTCGGCGGGGCATCGCCGCCCTCCACCCAAGAGAATGACCCGCCCCCGTCCGCCCCGAGCGCCAGCCGCAGGCGCGCCGCCGGTGCGCCATGTCCGGTCGGCATGGTCTCCCAAACGCCCGCTGGGGTCGGCTTTGCACCATGTACCGCCCCGGTGTAGTAAAGGTAGGCCAACCCCAAGGCAACCACCGCCAGGGCTGCGGCGGATGCGAGACGCCTGCGGCTCCTCCTTGGGTCCGGGGGCCTCACCTCTGCTGTGTCTGCCCCCGGCGCGGCAGGGGCAGTGCGCGAAGCCAGCGGCGGCAGTGTGAACTGCATCGTCCGGTGCAGCGTCGCCTCGTCGGTGATGACCGCATCCAGCGGGGGTGCCCCCAGGCCCGTGCGGAACTGGTGCCCACAATGTTCACAGAGCTCCTGGTCCCGCAAGGTCATGGTCCGGCAGCGCGGGCAGTATTTCCCCTCACGCGAGTTCCCCGTTCCCGGCGTAGTCATGCCGACAGTTTACCAAAGACGGGCGCGAAAAGCAAGCCGAAGGAAGAAGCGCATGGGGCGATTGCAGCTCACTTTTGGTTTTCCTGAACCGTGCCATTCATGACATGGTTCCAGCATAGCATGGAGGCAGGACCAATAGGGAATCGCCCTGTTCGCCCGGTATTGACAGCATCCTTGCTATGTGATATAGTACAACGTCCCTCCCTCCCATGTACCACCGCTGTGGATGTCGCACCGCCCGACTTGCTCCCGTTCTTCCGGCGGTACACTAGCCCTCGTACCCTCGAACCCAGCTGGATGCTAGGGAGATCATCTACGCACTCCGAAAGAGGAAGACTCCATGAACAACCGTACTCCCGGCTGGGCCGTGCTGGCTGCCATTCCTTTCCTGAGCGCCCTGAGCGGGTGTGGCGCGCGCGCCGCGCCCGCCGTCGCCTCCGCCGCCCGCCCCGGCCCGGAGGACGCGGCGGCCCTGATGAAGCGGGCCGCCGGCCTGGAAGCGGCGGGCCGGTATGACGAGGCCGGCGTCGCCTATGGTAAGGCGGGTGCGGCGTATGAGGCGGCAGGCCGGAACAAAGAGTGGGCGGCGGCCCTCTCAAAATCGGCGACGATGTACGAGAAGGAGGCCGACCAACTCCTTGCCGGGGGAGCGGGCCACAAAAGCGCAGTCTCGCCGACGGACGCGGCCCCGCCGCCCGCAGCCCCAGTGCGGCTCGCGAGAGCGGCCCTGCCGCGCCTGGCGGCCCGGCCGCACTACATCATCGGCAGGGCCGTGTTCGAGGACGGCCGGCCCGTCCCTGATTTCGTCGTGAATGCGGCGGGCATGAACGGCAAGTTCGACGTGATGCTCAACGTCAAGGAGGGCGCCACCTCGTTTGGCGAGGCCAAGGGGCATAACGGCGTCTATGCGATGCAGGTGGAGTCGAGTCACCTCGACCCGCTGGGGAAGCGCGACCCCAACGAGGATGCGACCATCTTCTCAGTGACAGCCAAGACGACGCTCCACTACAACGGGACGGTCTACGGCATCCCGCTGCGTCCGGTGGACGGCATCATTGACGGGAGCGACCCCGGCGGTTTTCGCGGCAATCTGAGCCGGGGCATCGTGCGGGACTTCGTCGTGAAAATGAGCGGCCTCAAACCCGGCTACAAGGCCGCCGAGTATCCCGACCACGGCGCGGAAATCTCCGGTACCCAGGCGCGTTTTGCCTACTACGGCGGTGGGCTGGACGTTGACTGCACCAACGGCACCACGCAAAACGATGTCGTGGGCAGGACCTCGGTCTCCCAGGCCTTCCCCAAGGGTTCCACGGTGGCGCTGACCTTGCAGCCCACCCAGCCCCTGCTGGACGGTTCGCAGGGGCGCACCCTCACGCGCTCCTCCCTCGTCGGGCATACGACATCTTTCTACAGCATCCCCTTCGGCCTGTACACGGCCACGGCGAAGCTCACCGAGCCGAACGGCACCACCCATGCCCTGCGCTGGAAGGTGCGGGGGTACGACCCGAACAGTCCGTTTTTGGATACCATGCTCGTTCAGTGGACGCCGCTGGTCAATGATTTTGACAAGTCCGGCGAGGTCATCAGCCCCACGGTTCTTTACCTGCTCCAGTGACAGCCGAAAGGAACAGCAAGAGGCAGCCCTTGGCATTGATCCCTATGACGGCGACTTCCGGGGGCTTGATGCTGGGCTTCCCGAAAAGATGGATGCTGTCGAATATCACTAGCACGTCGGCGGTACACTCGATCACCGCCGCCAGGACGCGGGCGTCGGGGTGATAGCCGGTCAAGGCCCCGCACCTGACGATTGTGTCCTCGTTCGGCTCGGATGTGATCGCCATTCGGCCTTTGTCAATGATCTCGGCCACCGTGGGCGTCTGGGCGGGGTTCCGGCCACGAACGAACCTCTCGACATCGGAGATGACCTCCCGGCTGATCCGCAGGTCAATGACTTGATGAAGCAGTCCCGTCGCCCCCTAGCCCCAACTCACAAGATCGCCCCCTAGCCCCCAGAATTGGGGGCTGGGGGTGATCTGGCAGGAAAACCCCCACTGCCCGCGGAAACTGCCCTCCACTATCACAACGCGATCAATACGAACCATCGCCGGAGAGGACCAGCGCCTTGACCAAAGTCGTCATCATCGGAGCAGGGAGTCAGTTCGGGGGGAAGCTCTCGCGCGATATCCTCGCCTTCCCCGCCTTGCAGGAGGGGGCAGTCATCGCGCTGTGTGACACGGACGCCGAGAAGCTCGCGCGCGTGGCGCATTATGTGCAGCGGATCATTGACGGCCATCATCTACCCGCCCGCGTCGAATCGTCCACAGACCGAAGGGCGCTGCTGGAGGGGGCGGACTTTGTCGTCGCCTCGATCTCGGTGGGTGGGCCGGCTTATGCGGGCTTCCCGTTCACGACGGAGCTGAACCTGCCATTTGAAAAGTACGGCCTGAGCCAGTCCGTCGCGGACACGATCGGGGTGGGGGGCATCTTCCGGTTCCTGCGGACGGCCCCGGTGCAGCTCGCCATCTGCCGGGACATGGAGGAGCTTTGCCCGGACGCCCTGCTGCTCAACTACACCAACCCGATGGCGATGCTGACCTGGCTGCACTCGGCGGCCTCCAAGATCGCCAATGTCGGCCTGTGCCACTCGGTCCAGGGCACGTCGCATGAGCTGGCGCGGTATCTGGGCGTCCCCGATGCGGAGCTGACATATCAGGTGGCGGGGATCAACCACCAGGCGTGGTTTTTAAAGCTGAGGCATGGCAAGGAGGACCTGTACCCACGCCTGCGGGCCTGTCTGGACGACCCTGAAACGCTGGGAAGGGACCGGGTGCGGTTCGAGATGCTGCGCTTCTTCGACTACTTCGTCACTGAGTCCACCAAGCACTGCTCTGAGTACCACCCATACTTCCGGCGCACGGCAGAACTCCGCGAGCGCTATGGCCTGGACCAGTGGACTGCCTCGGAGCAGGAGAATGTGAGGCAGTGGACACCTGATGACGCCCCGCTGCCGACATTGGAACTGTCCGGCGAGTATGCCGCCGAGATCATCCATGCCATGGAGACGGGCAAGCCGTTCGCCTTCAACGGAAATGTGATGAACACAGGCCTGATAGACAACCTGCCGACCGGCTGCTGCGTCGAGGTGCCCTGCCTGACCGACCGGACCGGAGTCCACCCCTGCCATATCGGGGCGCTGCCGCCGCCGCTCGCCCACTTGAACCTGTCCAACATCGCCGTGCAGGAACTCGCCGTCCGAGCCGTCCTGGAGCGCGACCGTCGCCTGGCGATGCAGGCGTGTCTACTGGACCCCTTGACCCGCAGCGTCCTGTCATTGGAGGACACGCAGGCGTTGTTCGAGGAGATCTGGACGGCGGAGAAGAGTCTGTTGCCTTACTTTGAGGGTGGGGGATCGAGCGAGTGATCGAATGGAAACCAGGAGGGTAAGAAGGGCGCGGTGAATCGCGCCCCTATGCTGCCTGCCGGAGCAGGATGGCGTCCGGCGCTTTCTGTTCCTCGGCGTGTTCGGCCTCTGTTTGTTTGTGCTTGAGGTACATCGCCAGCGCGATCCGTGTGCAGTCCTCCGCCGTCTTCCGCCACGAGGCGCTCTGCAGGACGACTTCGCCTACCTCCGGGAAGTCCACGGAGAACACCTCCACGATGTCCTCCTCCTGATATTGGGCCGCTAGGGCGTCGATCGCCCGGCGCGCGTCGCCTTCCGAGAAGCACCAAACCTGCTTGGGTGAGCGGACGCCGTCCGCGTCGCCGGTGGCAGCCATTACAACGATCATTATCTTTTTCCTGAGCCGGGTCTGCGGGCAAGTCGGCGGTCATCATCGGAAGAGTTGCTGCGGGAGATGACCGACGGCATGGACGCGGCTTCGCGGCCACTTGCACTGGTAGTAATTCTATTATAGCAAGGAATGAGGCTGGAGATTAGGCCAAACAGCTGAGAAATGTTAAAATAAGGTTACAATTTCCGCTTTGAGGGGCAAAAACGGCACAAAGAAAGCAGCCGCCCCTACAGGCTATCGCCCCCCATCCCACCGCCCATTCTTCGTGGATCGTAAGAACGATGCCGCAAGATGCCGGCGCGATTTCAAAGCCCGTGTATCACTCTTTCAAAGATGTGCCGAATACCTCTCACGACTGGTGCAGAGATCGCGGGACAACAAAGTTGAAAAAGAGGAATTGCGCCCCACGAAAGCGAACAGAGAGGAAGAAACAGAACGAACAGAAATCTGTGAGCAACACTCCATGCCTCTGATCTGCCCGCACTGCGGGATCGCTCAGGCCGACGGAAATAAAACCTGTATTAACTGCGGTCAGCCGCTTGTGCCGACGCCCTCTGCCCCCCCCGTGGGCCCGGCTTCGCTCGCTGAGGCGGATACGGCCGCGCATCTGGCCGACCCTGACGATCCAGTTGTGCCGGACTCCGTCCGCACTGTCCAGGCGGGGCGGAACTCCTGGAGACTGCCTGCCCTGATCGCTGTCAGTTTGCTGCTCGCACTCGTGGCGTTCGCCTTCCTGGCCACCTACCGCAAGCTTGCCCACCCTGTATCGTCCCAGGCCCAGGCGTTCCAGCCGCCGGTGGTTCCGCTCCCGATGGCCCCACCCCTATCGCGCAGCGTTCCTGCACTTCCAATTCTGGCGACGCCTCTCCCTGCCGCTGTGCTCCTGCCGCCCGAAATAAAAGTGCCTGCCAAGATGCCGGTGAAGATGGCTTTAGAGGCAGTGCCATTGAAAGTCAGCCTAGCCTCTGTCAGTGCAGGACGGCACATCGAGGTCGGAACGCCTGTGCCGCTCACCGCCTACACGACGTCGGCGCATGGCCAGAGCGCGACCCTAACGCTGTTTAGCCGACGTGGGCGTGGGCAAAAGACCATGCTGGCATTCGTCGTGGGCAGCCTGTGCAGCACAACTTGGACGCCCGTCGCGCCCGGCCCGTATGTGTTCACGGCGACCGCCCACGATGACCACCGGCAGGCCTCTTCGGGCCACATCGAGATCACTGTGGACAAACCTGCCCCGCTGCCAGCGTCCCAAGGTACGCCGGCACAAACTCCTCCTATAATCGCCGCGCCGCTTGCTGCCCGATCCATGCGCCAGCGCTCACCGAGAACTGCATCAGCGCGAGCCGCCTCAGTGAGAGCCGCCTCAGTGAGAGCCGCCTCAGTGAGAGCCGCATCAGCACGAGCCGCCTCAGTGAGAGCCGCCTTAGCGAGAGCCGCCTCAGTGAGAGCCGTGCAGGTAAAAACCGCGCCTCCTGCCGCACGTCCCGCCCCAGCCATAACCTATCATGTCGCCGCCGCCTGCTTCCCCTTCTCGCGGAACGCGACCATCCTTGCTGATGCCCTCAATCGTCGCGGCTACCATGCCGTGCCCGAGCGGATGGCCGACGCACATGGAAAAGCGATTTACGCGGTCGTGATTGGCTCCTATCGCCGCCCGAGGGAGGCCCGCGCCGCCGCCTTGGCCTTGCAGCGCAGCGGCTACCCTGCCTATCTTTTCGGCGGTCGCTGAGGAAAGGGAGGGGATAATACAATGCCCGACACCGACACCAATCCATCCGCCGTCTCTCCCCGGCAGTCCGCTTCCGGGCTCCAATCCGCCTGCATCAACCGCCTCTTTTTCGACGACGCTGGCCTCAGCCGCCGCGCGGAAGGCCCCCCACATCTCCTCGGTAGACGGATACGAACGGCGCAACGTGTGCCTAACCTTGCGCTTCGAAATAGTTTGGGAAAGCGTCGCTTGGGGAAATTAACATCTGTGAAACTTTTTCATTCCCTTTGCTCCTCCGCCCTTTGTGCCGTCGCTAT
>JANLUQ010000133.1:0-4384 GCA_031363565.1 Armatimonadota bacterium
CCGAGTCGGAGCGGGAAGGTTTCTAGACATTGAGTTCAATGTGCGTGGGACAATCCTGCCGTTCCAGGCCCTCTCCGACGGCTACCGTAGCTTCGTCAGTTGGGTGGTGGATTTGCTGTATCAAATGCTTCAGGTAACACCTCAGACGCACAAACTAACTGACCTCTGCGGCGTGGTTATCGTGGACGAGCTCGACCTGCTGCTCCACCCCGCCTGGCAGCGCACCGTCATCGAGACCATCGCCACCACCTTCCCGCGTCTCCAGTTCTTCTTCACCAGCCACAGCCCGATTATCGCCGGCACCCTGGAAGCCGCGAACCTCATCGTGACCGAAGTGGACGAGGAAACCGGGCAAGTCAAGATAGACAAGAGCCGGGAGCAGGTGTACGGCCTCAGCGCCGACCAGGTCCTCAACAGCCGCTACTTTGGGCTTCCCTCTTCCCGCGCGCCGGGGCTGGAGCGACAACTTCAGGAACTCGCGGAACGGGCACTGGAAGACCCGGACGCCGCCAAGGAATATCTGCGCCTGCTCGCGCATGGGGACGACGGCACGGCGGACGCAGCCCCGCGCAATGGCAAGCGGCAGGCGCGATGATCCGCTACGACATCACTGAAACGGAATTGCGGGCCAGGATTGACCGCCAAAAGGCAGACTGGCAGACACGGGCCGCGTCCGCCACCGCCCTCTACAGACGCGCGGGGAAATATGGCGAGCCGAACGACAAGAATTGGGACGCCGAGACACGTGGAGTCCCGCCTAGCCCCTTCTGGGGCCAGATCAAAGCCGTGTACATGAAGTTGCAGAAGAACAAGTGCGCCTTCTGCGAACGTGAACTGACCACACGCCCCAAAGACCACGATATCGAACACTTCCGGCCCAAGCGAGCCGTCGTGTCCTGGCCGTCGCTTCCTATGGACCCCGCGTTCCCCGAAGGCTATTACCTCCTCGCCTACCACCCCCTCAACTACGCGACGGCCTGCGAACACTGCAACCGGGGCCTGAAACAGAGCTACTTCCCCATCGAAGACGTCCGCCTCTCGGGGCAGGATGACCCAGTGCGACTCAGGCCGGAAAGGCCGCTGCTCATCTATCCAATCGGGGATATAGACACAGACCCGGAAGATCTGTTAGGATTTCAGGGCGTTGTTCCAGTCCCGAAACACGCTGATCCCAAGTTCCGCGAATACCGCCGTGCCCAAGTCACGATCGAATTCTTTGGGCTGAGCGAACGCGAGGAACTGCGGCGGGGGCGGGCCAAAGTCATCCGAACACTTTATCTCGCGTTCATGACCGAGAACTCACCACAAAGAGAAGAACGCGAGGGAGCGCAGAGCGCCATCGCGCAGTGTGTTTCTGACGGGAGTGAACACGCCAATTGCTCCCGTTGTTTCGTTGCCCTGTATCGGCAGGACCCGGCGGAAGCAGAGCAGTTTGGGCGCTTGGCGATAGCCTCCCTGCATGAGTCCAGCCCGGCCTGAAGGCGGACCCTCACGGATGGGCCGCGTCTCCCTCCTCCCCCTTCATTGACCAGTTCGGGAGGGAGAAAGACCCCTCCGCCCCAAGTTTGGGGGACCAGAGCCGGAACCGGAAGACGCCCGCGCCTATTCCCCTTCCATCTCCCTTTCCTGCTCCCCGGAATTGGGGTGGGGGACTGCCCGACCCCCGCAAACAAGACCCTCCAATCCCCAGACTGGCCAGCGTGATCCCCGCACACCAGTTTGCGCGATCTCTACATACCAGCGTGCGCGATCTCCGCATACCAGTTTGCGTGATCCCCGCAAACTACTCAGAGAATACTCAGAGAAGACTTAGAGAAGACTCGGAAAGAACTTCATACGCGCGCGAGGCCCGTTTTGCCTTCGGCTTTCTCCGAGAGACTCCGAACCCGCATCCTCCCCGCTTGCCGCGCCCTCTTTGCCTTGCTGCATTTTCCCCCTCCTCCTCACTTCTCTCCTCCTCGCTTCTCTCCAAACTCCCCCAGAATTGGGGGCCGGGGGGCGATTTTCTACGCCCCTTGACATTCTACCACATAACGCGCTATAATAGTAGACAAGTATTTTATTCGTCGCCCACCTGGAAGAAAGTAAAAGGCCACCCAATGTTCACCGATGCCGCCGCTCCCGCTCCCGCCCCACACGCTGCCACCGGACCCCGCACCCCGTCCGGCAAAGCCGTCTCCGCCCGCAATGCCACCACCCACGGCCTGTTCGCCCGCGATGTCGTCCTCCCCGCCCTCGGCGAAGACCCCCAAGGCTACCATCTGCTCGAAGACGCCTGGCTCGCCCAGCTTCCCCCACGCACCCTGCTGGAACAGCACTACGTCGAGAAGATCGCCGCCGCCTCCTGGCGACTGCGCCGCCTCCACCGCTGGCAGGCCCAGCTCTTCGAGGATGACACGCTCACCGAGGATGCCCGCCTGGACCGGCTCGACAAGGCCCTGCGCCACGAAACCCATCTGCACCGCCAGATAGACACCGCCGTCAAGATGCTGGGCCGGGACGCCCCCGCCCTCTACGCCCGCCGCATCCGCGATGAGGTGCTGGAAGAGGCCATGATCTCCGAGCGCGAGTGCCGCGACAGCGCCCGCGAGGACACCGACATAGACCTGGAAACCCGTGGCCGCCTCCGCCGTATCCGCAAAGCCACCGAGGCCGTCGTCACCGCCCTCGCCGACGCTCCCCTGGACACGCGCGCCGCCGCGCCCTCCCCGGAGCCACGCCCTACCGCGCCCTCCATCTCCGCCATCCCTTTCCGCTCCGCCATCCCTTTCCGCTCCGCCAAATCAGCCCCGCTAATTGGCATCGCGAAAAATTGCCGAAACGAACCCCTGTTCCCAGCCGTCCCCCTCCAAACACCGCCCCTCGTCCGGCCACATCCTCTTGCGGAACAGTCCACTCCCAATCCTAACCTGCGAAGGCAGGTTTCGTGAACTTGTTGGCGCGGTTTCAACCGCCCGCCAAAACCCGCCCATCTGGTTCTTCCTCCTGCCCCCCCGCGCAGGAAACCCGCCCGCCCGTCCCGAACTAACGCACCATGGCAAATCTGGATAAAGAACGACAGCGACTCGAAGACATGCATCAGAAGCACCCCGGCGCGGAGTGGCGCCGCTGGGGGCCGTATGTCTCCGCCCGCGCCTGGGGCACCGTCCGTGAGGACTACTCTTCCGACGGGTCGGCCTGGGACTTTCTGCCGCACGACCAGGCCCGCTCCAAGGCCTACCGCTGGAACGAGGACGGCCTGGCCGCCATCTGCGACGATCAGCAGCGCCTCTGCTTCGGCCTCGCCCTTTGGAATTGCAAAGACCCTATCCTCAAAGAACGCCCTTTCGGCCTCTCCGGGCCGGAAGGCAACCACGGCGAGGATCTCAAAGAGTACTACTTCTTCCAGGATAACCTGCCCTCCCATGCCTACATGAAGATGCTCTACAAGTATCCGCAGGCAGAATTCCCCTACGAGGATTTAGTCAAAACGAACGCCGCCCGCACCCGCCACGACCCCGAATACGAGCTGCTGGACACCGGCGTCTTCGCCGACGATAAATACTGGGATGTCACCATTGAGTATGCCAAAGCCGCCGCCGATGATGTCCTCATCCAGATCACCGCCGCCAACCGGGGTCCTGATTCGGCCACCTTGGAAATCCTGCCGACCCTCTGGTACCGCAACGTCTGGTCCTGGGGCTGGGACAGCTCCAAGAACACCCGCCCCGAGATGAAAAGAGGCCAGGGGCCTATCACCTCCATCGAGGCTGGCCACGCCGACCTGGGGCCGCACTATCTGCTCTGTCAGGACACGCCCGACCTGCTGTTCACCGAGAATGAGACTAACGCCAAGCGCCTCTACGGCACCGACAACGCCACCCCCTACGTCAAAGACGGCATCAACGACTTCATCACCCAGGGCATCCAGGGCGCGGTCAACCCCGCCCAGACCGGGACCAAAGCCTGCGCCCGCTACCGCCTCACCGTCCCCGCCGGCGGCCAAACCACCCTCCGCCTGCGCCTCACCAACCAGGTCCTCGCGCCGGACCCCCTCGGCGCGGGCTTCACCCAGGTCTTCGCCGCCCGGCTCGCCGAGGCGGACGCTTTCCACAACTCCATCGGCTCCGCCGAGCTGTCCGCCGACGCCCGCCTCGTCATGCGGTCGGCTTTCGCCGGGCTGCTCTGGTCCAAGCAGTTCTACAAGTACGATGTCGTCCACTGGCTCGACGGCGACCCCGCCCAGCCCGCCCCCCCCGCCGCCCACCGGGTGGGACGGAACCATGACTGGCGGCACCTCAATGCCAAAGACATCATCTCCATGCCGGACACCTGGGAGTACCCCTGGTTCGCCGCCTGGGACCTCGCCTTCCACTGCATCCCTCTCGCCGTTATTGACCCGCAG
>JANLUQ010000139.1:0-3166 GCA_031363565.1 Armatimonadota bacterium
CCAGGGGACGTTCCGAAAGATCCGGATTTCCCAGCCAACTAAGGGCTCCACGTTTTGTTCCCGCTCACCTGTTGCGTCCCTTGGACGCTGGGCCTTTCGGCGCCTCGGGTTTCAACCCGTGGTCCTCGTTCTGCTCCTCACCTCCCACGCCCACGCCACCACGTTGCCGCCCTCCCCCTCCGGCGTCGCCGTCTCCGTAGACGAGGCGAGTGGGGCCTATAAGGTCGCCACCCACAGCCCGGCCTGGACCTTCACCGGGACGGTCGGCAGGCGGCTCTCGGACGTGACCACCAGACAGGGCCGGGACCGCATCGGCCCGTACCAAGAACTCGCCTTCCACTGGTCGGCGGGCATCGCCTATGGCGGCGCGATCCGGCGCTACCAGGACAAACCGGTCGTGCTGTTCTCGCTGACCGCGCGCCAACCCGCCGCCCGCGTGCCGGCCGAGTTTCCGCGCTTCACTGGGTTTCCCCAAAACCTGCACCCGATGAGCTTTGAAGACAGCGCGTTCAGCCCGCACACCTTCCATCTGGCGCACAACGCGACGCCCTGGGTGCTGTTCGACGACCGGGCGCAGACCGCAGTGCTGTCTCCGGCCTCGGATTTCATCGTCTCGCAGATGCACGGGGACGGCAGGGCCAAACTCGCCAGCGGCCTGAACCCGGAACTGACGGGCATCCCGGCGGGATGGACGCACCGGAGCCTGCTGGTGGTCGGCGGCGGCATCGGGCGGACGATACTCTCGTGGGGACAGGCATTGACGGACTGGACCGGCAAGACACGGCCCGGCAACCAGGCCGACCTTGTGCTGAAATACTTCGGGTACTGGACGGACAACGGCGCAACCTATTACTACAATTACGATCCGAAGTTGGGGTACGCCGGGACGCTTCTGGCGCTGCGGCGGCGCTACCGGCAGGAGAACATCCCAATCCGCTATCTCCAGCTCGATAGCTGGTGGTATCAAAAGACGCGCACGTCCCCGGCGGGCAAACCGGAAGGCCCTAAGAACGCGCGCCTGCCTGAAGGAACCTGGAACGCCTACGGCGGGACTCTGGACTATTCGGCCTCGCCCACACTGTTCCCGCAGGGGCTGGCCGCGTTCCAGAAGCAGCTCGGGCTGCCCCTGGTCGTCCACGCGCGCTGGATAGACCCGGCCAGCCCGTACCACAAGACTTACACCATCTCCGGCATCGCGCCGACCGACCCGCGCTGGTGGGACGACCGGGCCGCGTACCTTGCGGGCGGCGGCGTGGTCTGTTACGAGCAGGACTGGCTCTCCGAGATCTACCCACACTCCCCCGAGATGGCCCGGAGCCTCCAGCCCGGCGTGGCCTTCGCCGACAACATGGCGCGCGCCACTCATCAGCACGGACAGACGATGCAGTACTGCATGGCGACGCCGCGCTTCTTCCTGCAAGGCGCGAAATACGGCAGCCTGACGACGATCCGCGCCAGCGGCGATCGGTTTGACCGGGGAAAATGGAACGACTTCATTTACACCTCCCAACTCGCCCATGCCCTGGGCCTGTGGCCCTGGGCGGACGTATTCATGAGCGATGAAACCGACAACATGCTGCTCGCCACATTGTCGGCGGGGCCAGTCGGGACGGGGGACGGGCTGGGGCGCGAGTCGCGCCCGAACATCCTGCTGGCGGTGCGCGGCGACGGCGTGATCGTCAAGCCCGACGTGCCCCTCGTCCCAACGGACGCCAGTATTTTGGCCGACGCTCGGCAGGCGCATACGCCCCTCGTCGCCGCGACCTACACCGGCGCGGGGGCGGGGCGCACGGCCTACGTCCTTGCTTGTACGCGCACCGGGGACAGTCCCAGCGTGTCGTTCTCGCCGTCATCGCTCGGCTTGCTCGGCCCAGTGTATGTCTACAACTACTTCGACAGGACCGCCCGGCGGCTCGGGGCGGGCGGGACGTATCGAGACACCTTGGGACCGACGGGCCGGGCCTTCTACGTCGTCGCCCCAATCGGCGCGTCGGGCATCGCGCTATTGGGGGACGAAGGCAAGTTCGTCGGCACGGGCCATCAGCGGCTCGCGGCCGTGCAGGACAGACCGGGGCGGCTGATGGCAGCCCTCTTATTCGCGCCTGGGGAGGCTGCGTTGACGCTGCACGGCTACGCGGCCTCCGCGCCCAAAGCGGCAGCCCTGGGCGGCGCGGTCGGTCCGGTGGCCTATGATCCGGCGACGGGGCACTTCGCGGTCACGGTCTCGGCGGGCAGCGGCGCGGCCCGGAGGATGACAGTCGTTTTGAGAACGCGCTAAAGGGGGAAGGGATTAGCGCACTCCGCGCCGAACCTGACTGAACAACATCACTTCAAAGAAGGACGTGAACGAAATGCCGAAGATACCCATCGCCTTACAGATGTACACCCTGCGCGACGACACCGCCCAGGACTTCGCCGGGACCATTCGGAAAGTCGCCGCCATCGGCTACGCCGCCGTCGAACTGGCCGGGCGGGGCAGCCTGTCCGTGCAGGAGCTGTCCAGCCTGCTCGCCGACAACCACCTGAGCGTCGCCGGCAGCCACATCGGGCTGGACGACCTGGAAGCCGACCTGCCTAAAGTCATCCAGGAGAACCTGGCCCTGGGCAACCGCTATATCGTGGTCCCCTACCTGGCCGAGGAGCGCCGCCGCACGGCGGACGACTACAAGCGCCTAGCAGGGACTTTGAACGAGTTCGGCGAGACCCTGCGGTCGAGCGGCTTGACTCTCTGTTACCACAACCACGACTTCGAGTTCAAGCCGCTGGATAACGGCCAGATTGGCGAGGACATCCTGCTGGAGAACACTGATCCCAGCCTGGTCAAAGCCGAAGTGGATACTTACTGGGTGCTGAAGGCCGGCCATGACCCCGTCGCGTTCATCAAGAAGCACCCGGGCCGCGTTCCCCTGATTCACCTCAAGGACATGGACCCCGCCGACGACTCATTCGCCCCGGTCGGCACGGGCCGGCTTCCCCTGGATGAGTTGGTCGCCGCCGCGCCCGAGGTCGGCGCAGAGTACCTGATCGTCGAGCAGGACGTCTGCAAAGGCTCGGCCATCGAGGCGGTGACACTGTCCTACAACAACCTCAAGGCGAAGGGGTACGCATAGCTCCTCTCCCCCGCGACAAGTCGCGCCCCTCCCCTCGGAGGGAAGGGGGTGTGGTG
>JANLUQ010000157.1:0-5579 GCA_031363565.1 Armatimonadota bacterium
GGGTAATGCGTGCGAGGCAATCACGCTTGCCGGAATGCAAAGCGTTCTCGCCCTGGCCGGACCGAATGCCGCCGTCGGCGGGCAAGTCCAGCGGGCCACCCGCTCCGATTTTGCGCCGCTGCCCCTGCGCGTCCCCATGGCAAATGAACCGGCGGCCATGGAGCCGGTCTTTCGGCAACTGCATCAGGGGCAGCATCAAGGCATCCACTGGTTTTATGATTCCTTGAGAGGGTTGACATCCGGCAAGGGCATCGCCTCTGACCCCCAGCGCAGCATAGAGTCGGTGTCGCCGACGGAGGAAAAACTCGTTTCCGACACCATTGATGCCCAAAGGGCAAACTACTTGTCGGATGTGCGCCGAATGGTCGCCGCCGCCGATGCGCCGCCGAAAGAGCGCCGCGCGGTGTGTGCTTCCCTAGTAGACGCTTCGGCGCCGAGCGCGAAGGATGGAGCCAGAATGATGTCCTTCATCCTCCTGCCGGATGGCTTAAAGCTGGACGAGGATGATCTCCGGCTGAAAGCCCGCGAGGCGACAACGCTGGCCGCCGCCGCCTTGCTCACTGAGAAGGCGAAGCGCGGCTCCTACCCTGGCGGACTGCCGCCGGAGTTCGCTGACCCGTTCACGGACAGGCCGCTGGTCTACCGGCGCGAGGGTGGCGGCTTTGTCGTCTACAGCGCCGGGCCGACCGGGCGCTTCGACGGCGGCAGGCCGGGGCAAAAGGTGCCGGGCCGGGAGTCTCTGTTCCGCTACCCGGCCGTCCAAATGCCTGCGTTGTGAGGCGCAACTTTTGGCGAGCCTGCGGGTCTTTATCCTGAAAGGAACACGCCCCCATGAACGCTCTCCCCCTACGCGTGGCTCTGACCGCCGCGCTCGCCCTCTGCAGCGGCCTGGCTTTCGCCGCGCCTCCGCCCGTCCTGGACGGAGACCCGATCGGCTTCCTGCGCTACATCGAGACCTCCAAGTCCCCGCAGGCTCGAACCGCCCGGCGCGAGGCCGCCGCCGGACCCACCGCCCTGGCCCTTGCGCGCACCGAAGCACGGAAGGAGGGCATCGCGGTCTTCCCGGCCCAACTCAACCGGCCGCTGCCGCCCGAAGACCAAAACGCCGCGCCGCTATACCTAAAGCTGTCCCAACGGGTGCATGACAGGTCGCTCGAAGCCCCGCCCCTCTCCGCAGCTCGTGACCCCGTCCAGAAGAACCTAGACGATAGCCGAGAGATCGTCGCTCTGCTGCGTCAGGCGACCGACAGGCCGCAGTGCGTCTTCCCGCCGGACCCGCCGGACGATACGGACGACATACGCTTCCATCGTTCTTCCCCTGTCTGGTTCCAGCAGCGTATCGCCCTGCGCCGGTGGGGGCACGAACTGGAGGGTGAGGCCGTCTTGCAGGCCAAGCAGGGCCGTTATGCCGAGGCGGTCGCCACCGATAGCCGCGTCTACCGGGTGGCCGAACACACGGCCTCGGACCCGACTCTGTTCAGCCTCCTGGTGGCCGAGGACATAGACGCCGCCGCGACGGGCGGGATGCAGGATATCCTGACCCTGGCCGGGCCGAACGCCGCCGTGGACGCGCAGGTGGGGCGGGCAGTGACAGACAAGGCTCCGCGCCTGTCCCTTCGTCACGCCCTGAGCGGCGAGATAGCTTCTGTTGACGCCAGTTTCTCGCGCTTCCGGCGGGACGGCCCCGGCACCCTGGTTGGCCTGTTCAGCATGCAGGGGTCCGCGCCGCGCTTGGTGGAGAAGGGGTTTACGCCCGAGGAGCGGCATTTCTATTCGGACCTGCTGGACGCCGCTGAGGCGGAGGTTATCCAGCAGATGCGCCCCGTAGTCCGTGCGCCGGACCTACCGGACGGGGCCGCCGAGGCCGCCGTCGAGGCACTGGCGAGACGGGTGCCCCCGCCGCCGACCGATGACCTCGTGCATGAGGTCGCCCGGCATATGTCGCCGCTCCCATATGTGCTGGCAAACGTGCGGCCGGCGCGAGTCGCGGCCTCCCACTCGATCACCCGCGCGGCAGCCGCCGTGCTGGCGGCGCGGGCGAAGACCGGCGTGTACCCGGCCGCCTTGCCAGGCCGCTTCCCCGACCCTTACGCCCCGGCAAGGCAGTTAGGCTACCGACGCGAGGGAGCAGGCGGATTCGTGGTTTACAGCGTCGGGCCGGGCGGCAAGTATGACGGTGCCGAACCAGTTGATCCGAGGGACTTCTATGAGGCGGGGTTTCGATTTCGCTACCCGTCAGCCCCCGCGTCGGCGACCGACGGGAAGTGAAGGACTTTGACCCCGCTGCCGCGAACAGGCAGACAGACCACTCCAAAGGATATCCAATCCCATGACCAAGAAACTGAAAGTCGCTGTCATCGGCGTCGGCGGCATCGCCGGCACGCACTTCCCTGGCTGGAAGGACAGTCCCCACGCCGAGCTTTATGCCATGGGCGACATCGCCCCCGAGGCCCTGCACCGGCTCGGAGACCTCCACGGCATTGACCCCGCCCTGCGCTACGAGGACTCGTGGGAGCTGTTCAAGAACCCCGACATTGACATCGTGGACATCTGCACGCCCAACATGTACCACACGCCTTTGACCGTGGCGGCTTTGGAGCACGGCAAGCATGTTATCTGCGAGAAGCCGCTGGCCCCGACCCCGCAGAACATCAAAGACATGATTGCCGCCCGCGACAAGAGCGGCAAGACCTTGATGACCGCCCAGCACTTCCGGTTCACGCCCGAAGCGCGGGCGCTGAAGGCCGAGATCGAGACGGGCGTTCTGGGCGACATCTACCATGCCCGGTCGTGGATGCTGCGCCGCCAGCTCTGCCCGACACGGGACAGCTTCCTGCAAAAGCAGCACAGCGGCGGCGGGCCGTGCATTGATATCGGGGTCCATATTCTGGACCTGACTCTGTGGATGATGGGCAACCCCAAGCCGGTCACGGTTTCGGGCGTGACGCAGGACAAGCTGCTGCACCAGCCGGGCGCGTGGAGCGTCTGGGGTGGGGCGATCCCGAGCGAAGGGGCGGATGTGGAGGACTTCGCGGCGGCGATGGTGCGCTTCGAGAACGGGGCGACATTGGTGCTTGAGGTCTCGTGGCTGCTGCATCACAAGACGACCGGCGAGGACATGCAGATGTGGCTGTACGGCGACAAGGGCGGGTCGCACTGGCCTTCCAACGAGGTCCTGACGGGCAGCAACACCACCCATCAGCAGTTCAACACGTCATTGCTGATGAAGCCGGGCGGCCTGGAAGCCCACGCCGAAGAGTGCAAGGTCTTCGCCCAAGCGATCGCGGAGGGCCGCCCTTCTCCGGTCCCCGCCGAGCAGTCGCTGGACGTAATGGCGATCCTGGATGGCCTGTACCGGAGCGCGGACAGCAGGCGCGAGGTGGTGTTGTAGGAGGGCGCCAGGCTGGTGAGAAGAGGGCAAGGGAAGAAGAGGGCGCACACGCAGGTGCGCCCTTCTTGATCGTAATGCGCCCCTCAGCTCAGGCCGGGTCCCCGCCCAGCGCTGCGAACAGCTCTTTTAGTGACTGTGTCCGCTTGACCGACTCGAAGGCGGTGAAGGTCCCCTGGTGGCGGGCGATGTTCAGCCACTGCTTCAGGCGGCAGACCATCTGCGGGGTCAGACTGCCATCGAGTATTTCGGTCAGGGCGACCAGGCGGCGCAGGGATGGAAGCCAGTCGAATGCGGTGTCGGGCACATTGTCCGAGTCGCCCGGCGCAAGGCCGAGGAAGCGCGCCGCCGCGCAGGGCAGGCGCGGATCGGCCAGGGCACCGCGCCCGAGCATGAAATGGACGCAGCCGGTCTCGCCCTGGCAGCGGCGCAGGTCGGCGACCGTCCAGATGTCCCCATTGGCGACGACCGGGATTCCCAGCCGCGCGCGGACCGCCCCGATCGGTCCCCAATAGGCGGGCGGGGTGTAGCCCTGGGCGCGGGTCCGTCCGTGGATCGTCAGCCAGGCCGCGCCGCCCTCCGCCGCCATGTCGGCGTTCTCATGCACTGCGTCCGGAGAGTCCCAGCCCAGCCGCAGCTTGGCTGAGACCGGGACCTCAGACGGGAGTGCGGCGCGGACGGCGCAGATGATCTCGCGGATGCGCTTGGGGTGCTTCAGCAGGGTGGCTCCGCCGTCGTGGCGGTTGACCGTCGGGGCGGGGCAGCCGAAGTTGATGTCTATCGCCTGCGCCCCCGCCGCGCAGGCCGCGACCGCCGCCTCGGCCATCCGGCCCGCGTCCCCGCCCAAAAGCTGCACCTGCACGGGCATTCCGCTCCGCGTCTGCGCGCCCTCCATCAGCTCGGGGACGTGGCGGCGGAACACCTTGGGCGGCGGGATATCGGCATTGACCCGCAGGAACTCCGAGATGGCGAAAGTAAACGCCCCGGACTCGCCCTGGAAGGCCCGCATTGGGGCATCGGTCAAGCCCTGCATCGGGGCCAGGATGAGCGCGGGCACGTCCGGGTAAAGTGTGAGCGGGGCCAGAATGGAATCCATGATGGATTCATTGTAGCCACTCGCCGCGCATGAAGTCAACCCAACGCCCCTGTCAGCGGGGCGTTACCGGGTCAGGGGCACCGGCGTCTGGGCGCGGGCCGTCATCCGCGCGGGCCGCCCTGGAGAAGTTCCTGGCCGGCTTGCAGGAGCGCGCCTGGCCCCGATGCCCACATTCGCCCTGACGGAGCTGGTCTCATCCTCGATCATAATTGTCTGGAAGCTCAGGGAGACATCCTCATAGCGGCGCGTGTCCAGCGTGCTGTCGTGTCGCGTGTCTCCGACATGCTGATGGATGCTGACGACGAGCGCATTGGTGAGTGTAACGCGGAACGCCGGACGCTCCAGGCCTTCCGGGTCCGCGCTGAAGAACTCGAACGTGACGGATTTCAAGCGCTCGTTGGTGACGAGCGCCTGGTAGATCTGCGTCGTGGCTGCACCCCACTCTTTCTCGAACACGACGGGGGTATGGTGCAGCTTACCTGTGCCTCCTCCGCCCCCTTGATTGCTGGTCGGGACGGTTGCCGAGTAGTCGTATTTCAGCCCAGGTATTTGTCCCTCGTGCCCTTTCTGTGCGCTTTCCCCGTGAAAGAGGCCCTGCTTGGCACCATTAATGGCGACGAAGAACTCGTCGGCGGCCTGCGCCGGGCAGGCTGACAGGAGCGCAGCGCCCAGCGCCAGCACTGCCGGCAAAATCATGGTCTTCATGTTCGGTCTCCTTATCCGAGTGATCGGATCTCTGCGGGATGAGAAAAACGTGGAGCGAAACGGGTGGGAAAAAGTGGCCGTGTCAGAGTGGCCAGAGCGCGGCGGTGGTGCATTAGAAGCCGCACCTTCATTGTATCACGAGTGCAGTGCTGTGTCAAGCAGATTTTTCTTCGCCCGCCCGCACCCTTTACCATGCCCTGCCCGCGCCGTTCGTGGACCCCTACGCCAGCAGGCCCCTCCTGTACCGGCAGGAAGGCGCGGGCGGCTTCGTGATCTACAGCGCCGGGCCGGACGGCAAGTACGACGGCGGCAAGCCAGGCGACAAGGCGGCCTCGAGTAACGTCCGGTCCCGGTATCCAGTGGTGCGGACGCCGGGGTAACAGGTAAGAG
>JANLUQ010000177.1:0-2774 GCA_031363565.1 Armatimonadota bacterium
GGCTGCTTCATTAAGTCATTGATGTTACGCAGTCCCGCCGTGAACGGCAGGTCTGGGGGGCTTGCGGCCAACCGGTCTGCGACCGGAAGATTAAGATTGGGATTCTCTCCCGCTCGCCGGGGTGGCCGGCGTCTCGCCCCCCAGACGGGTCGTTCGCGGCCCGGTCACAGCGCGTGTGTAACATCAGTGACTAAGAAACGAAAACGCCCGCTGGTCCTGCACAGGACCAGCGGGCATTGTCTTGGCTGATGCGCCCTACTTGGGCAGGCGCTTCAGATGGCCTTTGGGCGTCACGATGGTGTTATGGCGCTTGGCGCCGTTCTTGCGGCGCACGACGGAGTTGTGGCCAGTCGCGCGGTGGGCGTTGATGCTCGCGTTGGCGGCGTTCTTGCGGACGCCGTACTGTGCGTCCTTGGCGGCTTTCTTGACGCTGTGGTTGACGATTTTGGAACTCGGGCCGGCGTTGTGTGCGATCTTCTTGAAGGGGTAGGCGATGGCGTTGCCGGCCTTGGTGGCGGCGTTCTGGGCCTGGGCGGCGGGGCCGATCAGAGCAGCGGCGGCGAACAGGGCGACGGCGGCGATGCCGAGGCGGACGGTTGAGTTCATTAGATAGGTTCTCCTCTAGGGCCTCCCACCGGGGGCGGGGGTGATTGTATGAGCTGGTCGAGCAGGACGCGCGGCGGATGCGGGTGCGGCCAAGCGAAGGCATGGCGGAATGCAGCATCCTGACAGGCGGCGAGCTGGGTGAAATCAATCACGTCTTGTGTCAGCAGGTTCTCGAATTCCCAAGGCAGCCGGACATTGTGCAGGCCCGCGTTATCGGTGCAGATCACCACGTCCACCCCCGCCGCCTCGCAGCGCTCGAACACCGTCCTCAGCGTTGAGAGGTCGGATAAAGTTCCCGTTTTGAGGTACGTCGTCGGGCAGACCTCTAGGCACTGGCCACGCGCGGCCACTTCGGGCAGCAATTCGGGGAAGCGCAAGGCGATCTGGATGCCGTGCCCGATGCGAGACAGGTAAGGCAGCAGGGCCGGATGGCAGCCGTCCGATGTCTCATACAGATGGCCCGTCGTGTTGATGCCCCGCTCCCGCGCGGACCGGAACAGGCCGACCCATTCGTCCAGTCGGTCCGCATAGTAGATGTCCGGCCCAGCCAGGTCCACGCCGCAGACATACTGCGGCAGACTCTCGGCCAGGTCCAGCGTCGCGCGGTTGACCTCATAGGGAAGCTGCGAGTGCATGCACAGGATCTGACGCATCAGGAGCGGGTAGCGCGGGTCGTGGCCGGACTCGCCGACGGCGACCACGACATCGCGCATCTGCGCGATCTTGTCGGCTTGGGACAACCCCGCGTCGGTGCGGTAATAGGGGGTGTGACGCAGCTCCAGGTAACAGATGCCCTCGAATACATAGGCGCCGCGTATCAGTTTGGAGACGAAGTAGGGCAGCGTTTCCAGTGTCTGGAACGGCTCGACCAGGGCGTGCAGCTCCAGGTACTCGGCCAGCGAGGCGCGCGGGCGGGTGACAAAAGCCTCGAAGCTCTCATACTCGGGGAACTCGGCGGCCAGAGGGTGCCCGCTGCGGACAAGGTAGCGCCAGAACACGCGGGGGACGACCGCGCCTCCCAGGTGTCGGTGAAGCTCGGCATAGAGTGACATATCAGCGTAAGGTTTCCATAAGGGTTAAATGCTTTGTCAGGCAAGGAGAGTGTACCTGGAAATGCCGCGAATTGGGAGGATGAGCCGCAGCGTGGTATCATAGGGCAGGGGAACCCTGAGACCGTGAACCGCAACCGCATCTCCGTCAAGCCACGCCCACGAAAGGCCGCACCGTTATGAGTAGCCGACTATTCGAGGCGCAGAACGAACTCCGCCGTCCTACCCAAGTCCCTAACCAGCTCAAGCTGTTTCCTGATCTCCGCGACGACGTGCTGGCGAAGGCGCGTGTGAGCATTGACGACATGGCCCGCTGGCAGCAGCTTGGGTGGATTTCGTATGACGTTACGGCGCTAGAAACGCTGGAGGATTATCAGGCCGCCGAGATGGTCTTCGTCCGCGATCTTGCCCGATCAGGACTAACCGACGCGCTCATCACGGAGATGCTTGGCGAATTGCCAAAGCCCTATGCTTATTCGCCCTCCACGACGGCCTATAACTTCTCCTACGGCTGGGTGGAGGTCGTCTTCCCGGATATGGACGAGATGATGGATCGGCACTTGGAATCGTGGGTGCAGGACAAGTCGCTAGCAGGAGATGAGGAAAGACTGGCCGAGGCATCGGTGCATCTCATGCTTGCCCTGGCTGAACTGCGCGCCAGAAAGAAGCCGGATCGCTGAACCAGAGATGACGAGTCTCGTCGAGAGAGGACCTTAGAAAAGGAAAACGCCTTGCCATTGCGGAAACTATTCCACCGAGCGCAGGGCGTTTCCAGTCCCGTCTTTCCCGTGCAAGTGTCCTCTTTAGCCATGCCAACCCCACAATCCAGCATCATTGCACAGTACCATTTATAAGGCGTGGACTGTGGGGCCTGGGAGGTGGAGAGAGACGCGCGTTGCCAGGGGTGTAGAATCCCCCGGCGGAGTTTATGCCTGGGCAGGGGACTACCGCAGCGCCAACATTTCCGAAGGGGAGTTCACTTGGCCCCAGCGCCGCGGAGGGGAAACTCGCCGCCCTGGATGGACGCGCGCCGTACATCCGCACCGTTTTGGAAGTGCGGCCTAGAGACACTGGCCCACGGTTGGTCACCGCCTATCCACGCTCTGAACCGGCCTAAAA
>JANLUQ010000217.1:0-4864 GCA_031363565.1 Armatimonadota bacterium
GGCGGCACCTCAATGCCAAAGACATCATCTCCATGCCGGACACCTGGGAGTACCCCTGGTTCGCCGCCTGGGACCTCGCCTTCCACTGCATCCCTCTCGCCGTTATTGACCCGCAGTTCGCCAAAGACCAGCTGCTGCTTCTCGGCCACGAGTGGTATCAGCACCCCAACGGCCAGCTTCCCGCCTATGAATGGGCCTTCGGCGATGTCAACCCACCCGTCCAGGCCTGGGCCGCCCTGCGCGTCTACCAGATCGAGGCGCGCGTCTTAGGGAAAGAAGGCGACTTTCTCTTTCTCGAGAAGATGTTTCATAAGCTCCTGATGAACTTTACCTGGTGGGTCAATCGCAAGGATGCCGACGGCAAGAACGTCTTCCAGGGCGGCTTTTTGGGGCTGGACAACATCGGCCTGTTCGACCGCTCCCAGCCCCTCCCCACCGGCGGCCACCTGGAGCAGTCCGACGGCACGAGTTGGATGGCGATGTTCTGCCTCAACATGCTCTCGATCGCACTCGAACTCACCCGGCGCGACCCCTCCTACGAGGACATGGCGACCAAGTTCTTCGAGCACTTCATCTACATCGCCCACGCCATGAACACCATGGGCATGGAGGACGTGGACCTGTTCGACGACCAGGACGGCTTCTACTACGACGTTCTGCACCACCCCGACGGCACCAACGAGTTCCTGCGCGTCCGCTCCATGGTCGGCCTGATCCCCCTGCTGGCCGTGGACACCATGGATGAATCCCAGTACGCCGGCCTCGAAGACTTCGAGCAGCGCATCGAGTGGTTCCTCGCCAATCGACCCGAGCTGTGCAGGAACGTCGCCGACCTCTGCGAAACCGGGCACAACGAACGCCGCATGCTTTCCATCGTCAGTCCCGACCGCCTGCGGGCCATCCTCACCCGAATGCTCGATGAGACCGAGTTCCTCTCCCCGCACGGCCTCCGCGCCGTCTCGCGCTTCCATAAAGACCATCCCGCCGTCATGGATGTCAACGGCGTCGAGTACCGCGTGGACTATGAGCCGGCCGAGTCCACGACCGGCCTTTTCGGCGGCAACTCCAACTGGCGCGGCCCCGTCTGGTTCCCCCTCAACTACCTGCTCATCGAGGCCCTGCAAAAGTACGACTACTACCTCGGCCCAAGCTTCACCGTCCCATTCCCCACCGGGTCGGGTCAGTCCCTGACACTTGCCCAGGTCGCCGCCGAGCTGTCCCGCCGGCTGACCCGCACCTTCCTCCGGGGCGACGATGGCCGCCGCCCCATCTACGGCGGCACCGAGGTCTTCCAGACCGACCCCCACTGGAACGATCTGATCCTCTACTTTGAGTATTTCCACGGCGACAACGGCGCGGGCCTCGGCGCCAGCCACCAGACCGGCTGGACCGGCCTCGTCGCCAAACTCATCGAGCAGAGCGGGGAGTGAAAGGAAGCACCATGAACGCCAAAGAACAGAACGCCGAAGAACAGAACGCCGAAGAGCAATCCGAGCCATTAGAGCCGCAGTGGAACGCCGCCCATGCCCGCATCCGCACCATCGTGACGCAGGCGCGCTCGCGCTCCCGGCAGGCTGTCAACATGGAGATGGTGGCCGCTTATTGGGAGATTGGTCGCGTCATTGCCGAGGAAGAACTGCGGGGCGCAGCACGTGCGGACTATGGGAAGCAAGTCGTCACCGCGCTCTCCGGGCGTCTCTCCCAAGAGTTCGGCAAGGGCTTTGACCGTTCTAATCTCTGGAACATGCGCGCCTTTCATTCCCCGTTCCCGATTCCCGGCGCACTGCGTCGAGAATTGAGGGGGTAAGATACGTCGCCCGCAAACAGCACAGTGCCGGACACGCGGAAAACGCAGTCTGCGCTGCATTTATTGGGAGAGTGAAATAACTGCTCACCCTCTCGTGTTTAGGCCTTATGACCAACAGCCCAGGAAAGGTTTACCATGAACGATGCCCCTCTGAGAGTCGCCATCATCGGCACGGCCAAGCGGTCGAACTACCTCTACGGCCCGCTCCTCAAAGCGCTCCCCGGAGTTGAACTCGTCGGCGTCTGGGGACGCTCCGAGGCGCCCGCGCAGCACCTCGGCGAAAGCCTGGGCGTGCCCTTCTACACCGATTTGGATCGGCTGGTCGCCCAGGAAGCGCCCCAGATCGGCGTCGTCTCGGTCGCCTATGGGGCGAATGGGTCGGTGGGGCTGATGGCGGTCGAGCATGGCCTGCATGTCCTGCTGGAAACGCCGATCGCGCACGACTTGGCCGAAGCCGATGCCATCATCGCGGCGGCGGCCCAGCGAGGCTTGAAGATCGAGGTCGCCGAGCAGTTCCACCGGCGGCCCGCCGAGCAGATCAAACTCAAGCTGATCGCGTCCGGCCTCTTCGGGAACGTGTATACGTCGTTCAACGACTTCTCTGGGCATGGCTATCACGGCGTCAGCGTCCTGCGCTCTTATCTTGGGTTCGATGCCAAGCCGACCTTGGTGACGGGTGCCGTGCGCTCTTACCCGCTGACGCCGCACTGGCCGCGTCTGGGCAGCGGGATGGGGACGCGCGATGAGGTCCAGGAGCATGGCCTGATTGACTTCGAGGGCGGGCAGATCGGCGTCTTTCACTGGACCAGTGTCGGCTACGATTCGCCGCTGCGGTGGTGGCGCTCCAGCCGGTTCCTGGCCGAAAAGGGGATGGGCGTGACGGTGGGGATGTATCCCGACCTGGAGGAACAACTGACGCTGCTGGCGCCCGGCGGGAAGGGGCTGCAGCAGATCACGCTCGAGCGGCAGTTCGAGCGGGTGGACGGCGGGGCGCTGACGGCGATGGTCGCGCACACGGGCGACCCCGACCTGCCGGTCGTTACCTGGGAAAACCCCTTCCATCCCACCGTTCAGGGGCATGGCCCGCAGTGGCATGACGACGAGATCGGCGTTGCCGGCTGCATTCAGAGCTTGCTGGACGCCGTGCGCCAAAACGCCGAGCCGACCTACGGGGCGCATCAGGCGCGTCTCGACCAGGAGATCGTGCTGGCCCTGCACCAATCGTCACAGGCCGGCGGCCGTCCGGTCACTCTGCCGCTGGAAGCGGCCTAAGCGCTTGCTGGATGCCCCTATGCCCTTATCTGATTCGCCGGCCCCGCCGCCTCAGTGGCGGCGCGTCGCTTTGATCGCTTCCATGTTCCTGACGACGGCCTCCTTCGGGTTCTTGCAGCCGTTCGTGCCGCTGTACCTGGCATCGGCGGGGCTGAGTACCGGGAAGATCGGGCTTGTCGTCGGCATCGGAACGGGCCTCACTCTGCTGGTCCAGCCGCTGCTTGGGCGTGTCTCCGACTTTTTGGACGCCCGCCGGCCCCTGATGGTCGCGGCGGCGCTGACGGCGGGGGGTGCCTATGCCGGCTACACCCTGGCCCCGAGCGGCAGCCTCTGGGCGTTTCTTCTGCTCACCTGTATCGGCGTGAATGGCACCCAGTACCTCAATGGGGTGGGCGGCGTGCTGGTAGGCCGCCTCGTGGGCCGCGCGAGCGGGGGCGGCGCCGCCTATGCCGGCTACCGGGTCTGGGGTTCCGTCGGCTACATCGTCGTCGCGCTTGCCACGGGGCTTCTGGTCACACGGCCCCTGAGCACCCACCCTGGCCTGCACGCGCTCCTGAGCCGCACTGCCCTCACACCCGTCTTTATCGCCGGTTTCTGGCTGTTCGCCCTTCTGGCCGTCGTCTCCACCCAAGTGCCCGACCCGAAAAAGCCTGCTCTGAAGGTCCTGCCGGACGAGGCCAAGGCCGCGCCCCCGCCGCCGCTCGCCCCCAATGTCCGGTGGTTCCTGCTGGCCTTGTTCCTGTACCAGTTCGCGCTCTACGGCGCGACCTCTTATCTGAGCCTGTACCTTAAAGCGCTGGGGGCGACGCCCCTTTGGATCACATCCGTTTTCGCGACCGGCGTCGTCTGCGAGGTCCTCGTGATGCGCCAAGTCGGGTGGCTTACAGACCGCTATGGCCGCCGACCCGCACTGGCGGTCGCCTTCCTGCTGATGCCGCTGCGGCTCCTGGCCTATATCCCCGCCCACACCCCGCTGGCCGTGCTGCTGGTGCAGGCCCTGCACGGGCTGAACTTCGGCATCATGGGCGCGATCTCGGTCGTCTTCATCAACGACCTCGCGACCGACCAGGGCCGGGGAGCGGCGCAGGCGCGGCTGTTCGGGGTGCAGGGCCTCGCCACCGCCCTCGGGCCGATCACCTGCGGCTTCCTCGCGCAGCGCCTCGGGATCGGATGGATGTTCGCGGCGATGTCCCTGGTCGGCATGGCAGGGGCCGCCGTCTTCCTCCTGCGCGTCCACGAGTCGCATCCTGCCCCGCTTCCGATCCCCCTGCGCGGCCCCGCCGTCTTCCACCCATTCTATCGCCTGCTCTCGATGCCGCCCTAGAACCGTGATTAGCTAAGAGTGTCTTTAACGTCCCCCCAGCCCGGTAAAAGAAACGCCCTCGATGAAGTAGCGCTGCGTGAAGAAGAACAGCACGATCACCGGCAGGACCACCAGCGTCGTCGCCGCCATCAGCAGCCCCGGCTCCCCGCCGTGCGCGGCATTGTAGAGCTGAAGCACATACGACAGCGGCATCTTCTCCGGCGACGAGATGTAGATCAAAGGCCCCAAAAAGTCCTTCCAGGCCCCCAGAAACGTCATGATCGTGACGGCGGCCAGGGCGGGTTTGACCAGCGGCATCATGACGCGCCACCAGGTCGTGAACGGCCCGCACCCATCTATCTTCGCCGCGTCCTCGAGTTCCTGCGGGATACCCATGAAGAACTGACGCAGCAGGAACACGCTGAAGGCGGAAGCGAAGAACGACGGCACCCACAGCGGCAGCAAGGTGTCTATCCAGTGCA
>JANLUQ010000230.1:0-3353 GCA_031363565.1 Armatimonadota bacterium
CGCGAAAGGCATCAAGGTCGAGCGTCCCGTCGGATAGGAAGACCAGGGCCGCGCGGCCCATGACGAACACCGTCGTTTGCTCGTCCATGAGCGCGTCCAGTTCAGATTCTTCGGGTGCCATGAAGCGGGAGGAGCCGAACATCACTCCCAACTCATTGTGGAACGGGCCGTCCTGGTACATATCCAGGTCTACCACCCATATTCGCCCTGCCGCGAAGTCGTACAGCAGCGAGCCGTCGTAGAAGTCCACGGCGACCCAACCGGCATGGGCTAGGGAAGTATGCAGATCGAACACGGTATCCAAGCACCGCAGGATCTCTGAGGGCAGAAGGTGCCGAAACCTCTGGAGCGCCGACCGGGGATCATCGCGCTGTTCGCGTGGGACGCCCAAGAGTTCACCGTCGATCCAGGGATAGACCAGCAGCGGCCCGTCGGGCGACTCGATCACCCCAAGCAGGGGCGGTAGGGCCGAGTGGGTGACGCTTGCGTTTAATCGTACCGTGTTCCGCAGGAGAGCGACGCGACCCGCATGATCGGGGACCGGAAGCGGGTCATCCACGAGTCCCGCCGTCTTGACGAAGTAGCGGGAATCGCCGACCTGGACGCCGTACGAGATGTTGCCCGAGTCCTGTGTGCTGACGCCGAACTCTGCGAAGACGCCGCCGACCGAGCGGAGATATTCGCCGGGCGGCCGGTCAATCACCAGGCGCTGCAGCAATGGGTGGGACATCGGCCAGCTTCTCCTCGGTGACATCTTTTGGCCTGCGCCGCTCCCAGCGTACCCACTGAAAGCCGAGCAGGACCAGCAGCGTCCCGGCTTGCAGGACATAGGACAGGTTGGCCGAGATATTGGCCGTGCGCTCCATGCTGCCGGAACCCGCCGCCAGCGCGCCGAAGAACAGGGCGGAGGCGATGATGCCGTAGGGGTTCAGGCGGCCCAACAAGGCAACGGCGACGGCGGCAAACCCGTAGCCTGGGGAGTAGTTCTCATACAGGGTCCCGACCACGCCGGATAGCTCCACGGCTCCGGCCAGCCAGCAGAGCGCGCCGCTCCAGAGCATCGTTACCAGTCGGGCCCGGCCCACATCCAGCCCGGACACGCGGGCGGCATCAGGATTTGCCCCGACGACGCGCAGGGCGAAGCCTGCTCCGGTGCGGTTGAGGTAGATAGACACGAAGACCGCCATCAGCAGGGCGAGGGCAAACCCCCAATGAAGCGTCGTGCCGGGCCAGAGAAACGGCAGAGTGGCCGAGGGGGGCAGGGGAGCGGAGGCAGGCTGGGCGTGACTCGCCTCCTGCATCGGGCCATGCACCAAATACGATAGCAGCTGGGCGGCGACGAAGTTCAGCATGATCGTGCTGATGACTTCAGGGACATTTCGCGCGACGCGCATCCAGCCTGCCAATCCTGCCCACAGCGCCCCCGCCGCCGCTCCCGCCAGCAGGATTACTGGGATCAGGATAGGCGCGGGCAGGCCATCGAGCGCATAGGCCCCCAGCGCGGACGCGGCCAGTGCGCCGACCAAAAACTGTCCCTCGCCGCCGATGTTCCACAGCCGCGCCCGGAAGGCGACGGCAACGCCCAGCCCGGTCAGCAGCAGGGGCGTCATCTTGGTCAAGGTATCCGCGACGGCATAGGCGCTGCCGAACGCCCCGTCCGCCAGGGCCGACAGGGCGGCGCGGGGGGAACCATGGGACAGCGCGATGACCAGTAGCGCCAGGCCGAACGAGATGACCAAAGCGGCCCCGATGCGGGCGGCTTGGCGCAGGAGTTCAGCCACGCGTGCCCCCATCAGCGGCTTTGCCGCCCATCATCAGGCCCAGTGTCTCGCGCGGCGTGTCCGGCGGAACGACGCCGACGATGCGGCCCTCATAGAGCACGGCGATCCGGGTGCTGAGGGCAATCACTTCATCTAACTCGGTCGAGATGAGGACCGTCGCGCCCCCATCCGCCGCCCGTCCGCGCAGCTTGGCGTGGACATAGCCCGCCGCGGCCACGTCCAGCCCGCGCGTCGGACTGACGGCGATCAGAAGGGCAGGCTTGCGCCAGAGGGCACGGGCGATGACGATCTTCTGCTGGTTGCCGCCCGAAAGTGACCGGGCGGGGAGGGTCAAGTCGGAGGTGCGGACGTCGAAGTCACGGGCGAGTTCGGCGGCGAAGGCCGCCAGCCCACGCCGATCCAGGAACAGGCCGCCGATCCCGCGCCGGAAGCGTGGCAGGCGGGCGGCCTCCAGGGTCAGGTTGTCGGCAATCGAGAGGGTCAGCGCCAATCCTTCCGTGTGCCGATCGGGCGGGATCAGGGCGATGCCATACCGCTCCAGGTCGCGCGGGCTAAGGCGGACGATGTCCCGTCCGTTCAGCGCCATCCGTCCGCCAGTCCAGGGGCGCAGGCCGGTCAGTGCGCCCGCAAGTTCCGCCTGCCCATTGCCGTCCACGCCTGCGAACCCCAGCGTCTCGCCCGGCAGGAGCGAGAACGTCAGACCATTGAGGGCTATGGCATCCGGGCCGCCTTCGGTGGAGAGGTCGGTGACGGCAAGGATAGGAGCGCCCATCTGCTCCATGGTAGGGGCGCCGCTTGCCGCGCCCTCTTTGCCTGCCTCGCTTCTTCCCTGCGGGCGCGGACTAGGAAGGAGGGCGCGGACTAGGAAGGAGGGCGCGGCAAGCGGCGCCCCTACGAGAATGTCACTGTCGCCTACCATCCGCCGCGCCAGGTCTTCCGGGCTGGTATCGGCGACGGCGACCGTGCCGACGGTCCGGCCCCGGCGCAGGACGGTGACGCGGTCGCAGAGCGCCATGACCTCGTTCAACTTGTGCGAGACGAACACGAGTGACCGGCCCTCGGCGCGCAGGGCGCGCAGGACGGTGAATAGTTCGCCGACCTCCGTAGGCGCGAGAACGGCGGTCGGCTCATCGAAGAGCAGAATACGGGCGTCACCCAGCAGCGCCTTCAGAATCTCGACTCGCTGCTGCGTCCCCACCGGCAGGTCGGCAATGCGGGCGTTCAAGGGAATTGTCCAGCCGAGCCGCTGCGTGATCTCCCGCGCCTCGTGTAAAGGCGGACGTCGTCCGGGCGAGGCCAGGGCCAGGTTCTCGATGACGGTGAAGGATGGAACAAGGAGAAAGTGCTGATGCACCATGCCGATGCCCGCCCGCGCGGCGTCCTGGGGCGAGGTAAACCGGACTGGCGTGCCGCCCAGCGTGATTGTCCCCGCCGTCGGCGGCGTCAGACCGCGCAGGACGTTCATCAGCGTGGACTTGCCTGCGCCGTTCTCGCCGAGTAGGGCATGGATTTCGCCAGGCGCAAGGTCGAAGTCTACGCGGTCTAAGGCGATGACATCGCCGAAGCGCTTGG
>JANLUQ010000231.1:0-1541 GCA_031363565.1 Armatimonadota bacterium
GCAGGGCGCTGTCAAAAACTTGGTTGAGCGTGACTAAAGACTTGATTTTCTGTGCGGCACCGAGTATACTAGTGTCTCGTGTGGGGGTTTGGCGCAGTTGGTAGCGCGTCTCAATGGCATTGAGAAGGTCAGCGGTTCGAACCCGCTATCCTCCACCAAAGCTTCCGGCAAATGAAAAACGCCCGCCTGATCTCAGCATCAGGCGGGCGTTTTTCACTGCGCCTGCCCTGCCTGGAAAGACACTCCTTTGAAGCGCGCCCCTGGCCTCGCCTTTATCTTCGTCACGCTCCTCATAGACATATTAGGCTTTGGCCTGCTCATCCCGATCCTGCCCAAGTTTGTCGCCCTGCTCTCCGGCCGGGGCATCATCGCGGGGGCGCGGGACTACGGCTGGCTCCTCGCCCTATATGGACTGATGCAATTCCTGTTCTCGCCCGTACTGGGCACTCTGAGCGATCGGTATGGGCGGCGTCCGGTCCTGCTGCTGTCGCTGCTGTTCTCCGGCGTGGACTATGTCATCATGGCCCTGGCCCCAAGCCTGATCTGGCTCTACATCGGGCGGATATTGTCGGGGATCACCGGCGCGAGCTTCACAGCCGCGACGGCCTACATCGCTGATGTCAGCCCGCCCGAGAAGCGGTCGCAGAACTTCGGTCTGATCGGGGCGGCCTTCGGCATCGGGTTCATCCTCGGCCCTGCTGCCGGCGGCCTGCTGGGGATATGGGGGCCGCGTGTCCCCTTCTGGGCGGCGGCGGGCCTGGCCTTTGCCAACCTCTTGTACGGCTGGTTTATCCTGCCCGAGTCGCTTAAGACCGAGAATCGGCGGGCCTTTGCGTGGCGCGAAGCAAACCCGATAGGCGCCCTGCGCGTACTGGGGCGCTATCCGGTCGTGTGGGGCCTGACGGGGGCATTGGCGGTCAGCAGCCTGGCGAGCCAATCCCTGAACAGCACCTGGGTCCTGTTTACCACGGCCCGGTTCGGCTGGGGAGTCCGCGAGAACGGACTGTCGCTGGCCGTCTTCGGCGCGGTCGCGCTGATCTTCCAGGTTGGCCTGTCTCGCCTCCTTCTGCCGCTCTGGGGCGACCGCCGCACCCTCGTCATCGGCCTAGCCGTCGGGGTGGCCCAGTACGCGGCTTTCGGCCTCGCCACACAGGGCTGGATGATCTATGTCATTACGTTTCTCGGGGGAATCAGTTTCCTCGCCGGACAGGCGACACAGGGGCTTTTGTCGCGTCAGGTGGGCGAGGACGAGCAGGGGGCGCTGCAAGGCGCCCTGACGAGCCTGGTCAGCCTGGCCGGCATCGTCGGCCCGGTCGTCGCCACCAATCTGTTCGCCTACTTCACCCGCGCCGCCGCGCCGACCCAAATCCCTGGCATTTCCTTCGGGCTGGCCGCCGTTCTGACCGCGCTGGCACTAGCGCTCTCGCTGCGGGCGCTGCGGCGTCCTCTCCCCGCGACAAGTCGCGCCCCTCTCCTCGGAGGGAAGGGGGTGTCACGGGGGGAATGACCTTCTTGTCCAAAGGCTCTCCAGTCACGGCAGG
>JANLUQ010000274.1:0-2648 GCA_031363565.1 Armatimonadota bacterium
AGCCGGGGCAACAAGAACGTCATGCTCTGCGAGCGCGGCATTCGCACCTTCGAGACCTACACCCGCAACACCTTCGACATCAACGCCGTCGCCGCCGTCAAGGAGCTGTCCCACCTGCCCATCATCGCCGACCCCTCCCACGCGACGGGCAAAGCCAGCCTGGTCAATGCGGTGACCCGCGCCGCCATCGCCGCCGGTGCGGATGGCATCATCATCGAGGTCCACCCGAACCCCGAGAAGGCCCTGAAGGACGGCGCCCAGTCTCTCCTGCCCGAAGCCTTCGTCAAGCTGATGCATGACATCGCCCCCATCGCGCAGGCGGTGGGCCGGCATCTGTAGACGGTCCACGGGACAAAGAGGAAAACAACGAGGCCGCAGAGAATCAGTGTATAGAAACGCTGCTCTGCGGCCTCCACTCTTTTTGCACCATGACAAACGCTCATCATCAGGAAAGTCACGCTGTCCCGGCTGTCAATGTGTGGCCTCCGCCGCCAACTGCGGGGCCGCCAGACGTGCCAGCGAAAAAGCCAATTACGCTGCACTCAGTTCTTATCTACATGGTCCTTTACCTGTTCACGTCTGCTCTGTTTTTTGGGAGCTTTCTTGCGGCTAATTCCCTCATAACCTGGGTTGAGGACAAACCAATTCACGAGACTTGGAGACATCTGGCATTCCGCTCTTTGGGAACACCTCTGATGCTGCGGGCGACATCTGCTGCCACCAAAGGCATTGTCCGCATTTTTGGTCGGCAAGGTAACAAGGCTGTGTCCTGACATAATACTGTTTTGGTGAACACATCGAATGGAGAGAACTCGCATGACAATCACACTTGCGCCGCAGACCGAAGCAAAGCTCAAAGAGATGGCAAGCCGCGAAGGCCGTGAGGTGAACGCATTGGCCGACGATTTGCTGGCCGCAGTGGTGGAAGCCGCAGACCGGGACTTTGAGGAGTCTTGTGATGCCATCACCGAAGCACTCGACGGTGATCCCAAGCACGACATGCCGTTTGAGGTCTATCGGGCGCAGTTTGAGGCGGAGCGCGAGTCTCGCCGACGCAAGCGCGAGGGTGTGCAGGATAAAGTGGCCGCATGAGCGAGGAAACGACTCACTATGCTCTGCGCTTCACTCCACGAGCGGCTGCCGACATTGATGCGGCTCATGCCCGCTTCATGGAAATGGTGAGCGAGGAGATCGCTGACGAATGGAAGGCGGGGCTTGTTCGAGGCTGTCGCGCCGCTCGCCATGATGCCGCAACGGCAGATCGCTCCGGAACGGGTCCGCTTTCGGCAGGAAGTTCGGCAGATCATCTACCGCCGCCGTGCCGGTTCTGTTGCTTACCGCGTCCTCTACATCATCGTAGAGTCCGAGGACGATGCTCCCTACGTCCGCATTCTTCATATTCGCCACGGGTCGGCCCGGCCCATCACGCGGGCCGAGGCGCGAGAATTAGAAATAGACCCTTGAAAAAGCAGGGGAAGAATTATCATGGCATTTGACCAATATCACGAGCCGCCCGCCGAGCTATCGCAGGAAACGCGGACGTTCGCGCGGATGACCGCCTCCCTCACGGAAGAGGCCGAGGCGATCAACTGGTACGAGCAGCGGCTGCCCGTCGAGAAGAACAAGGACACACGGGCGATCATGGTGAATGGCCAGTAGGAGGAGTTCAAGCACTCCGGCATGGACCTGGAGTTCCTGCTGCGCCAGAAGCCAAAGTGGCGGGTGGCGATGCAGAAGATCCTGTTCCAAGAGGGCGACATCGTGGAGCATGGGGAAGAAGCCGAAAAGGCCGAGGACGAGTGACATGGCATTAGCGCAGCAGTATGTGGAAAAGACGCACTACACGGAAGCCGAGTACTTCGAGTTCGAGCGCACGGCGTTCGGGCGCTGGGAGTATGTGAATGGCGAGATACGTCAGATGGCTGGCGGCAAAGACGACCATAACGCCATCGGCGGTAACATCGTCCGGGTGCTTGGTAATCTTCTTGCTCCCAAGGATTGCCGCGTGTATGGGTCTGACATGAAAATTCATACCGGTGATGGAGTGAACACGTTTCCAGACGTGGCCGTCGTCTGCGGGGAGCGGCATTACTACTTGGGCAAAGAGGACGTAATCCTCAACCCACTGCTCGTGGTGGAGGTACTGTCACCGTCAACCAAAGGCTACGACAGGGGTGACAAGCTCGACCACTACAAAAGCACCGAGTCGGTTGAAGAGTACCTCCTGGTGGATCAGGACGAACCGCGCGTGATACTTCACACGCGACGGGATGACCATTGGGAACTGCGTGAGGTCAAGGGGATGGACGGCAGCGTGTATCTATCATCCGTGGGGGATAGCCTGGCGATGAGCGACATCTACGCCAAGATCAAGTTTAAGATAGAACAGCCATGACAGACGAAGCACACTTTCCGGGGCATTTTGGGACCGTCGCCATCGTCGGCGTCGGGTTGATCGGCGGGTCACTCGGCATGGCGCTCAAAAGGCGGCGACTGGCGCACCGGGTCATCGGCATCGGACGGAACCCCGAGCGGCTGCATAAGGCCGTGGCGCTGGGGGCGATTGACGCCGGGATGACGGACCTGGCGTTGGGCGTGGCCGAGGCGGACGTGGTCGTGCTGTGTACCACGGTCGGACATATCGTCGA
>JANLUQ010000296.1:0-13927 GCA_031363565.1 Armatimonadota bacterium
CGCTGTTGGCCGCGCTGGCGACGGCACTGGCGGCAGGGGCGGAGGGGGCGGCTACATTGGAAGCGCTGCAAGGGGAAAACCTCATCACGGAGTCCGGCGACTTATCCCAGCCATGTGCGCTCTTCGTCCTCGTCGGCGGGAAAAGCGATGACACGGCGGGTATGTCGCTGGACGGCCTGCTGCTCGACGGATTCAAGACGGTTACTGCCGCTGTCACCCTCGTGGGCTGCGAGCCGTTCGCGGCCGCCGCCTCGTCCATCCCCGCTTACCAGAGCGCGGGGATCTCGACCGTGGACTGCATAGACCTGCCGCTGGGCCAGCTTGCCCTTCCTTTCGCCCTGCGCGGCGAGACGGGCGACTACGGCCTGAAGCCGACCGCCAAGCAGCTGCTTCCGGACTCGCTGACCGGGGTGCCCAGCCCATGAGCGAGCCGATGGACGGAATGATGAAGGTCTGCGCGCTCCTGCCCGCCTACAATGAGGCCGACCGGATCGGCCTGACTATCCAGGCGTTGCGCGCCCGCCCGGAGATCGGCGAGATCGTCGTGCTGGACGACGGCTCGACGGACGGCACGGCGGACCAGGCGCGGGCGGCGGGCGCCTCTTTGGTGCTGACCCAGAAGAACTCCGGCAAGGGGGCTGCCCTGAGCGCCGCTTACCTTGCCGCGCGCGACTTCGCCGAGGTCTTCCTGCTGCTCGACGCCGATCTGGGCGCATCGGCGGGTGAGGCGATCAAGCTGCTGCCGCCGCTGATGCACGGCGTGGCGGACATGACGGTCGGACTGCTGCCGCCCGATTCGGACTTTGCCGCCACCGGCCAGTCCGGCGGGCGCGGCCTGGTCGTCCGGCTCGCCCGCTGGGGCATCCGGCGCCGGACCGGGCAGACCTTCACGCAGCCACTTTCGGGGCAGCGCGCCGTGCGCCGGGCCGTCTTGGAATCGCTGGGCGGGGCGTTCGCGCCCGGTTTCGGCGTCGAAGTGGACCTAACGGTCCGGGCGATCCAGGCGGGCTTCCGCGTCCAGGAAGTCGAGACCGGCTTCCGCCACAAGGTCACGGGCGGTGACTGGGCGGGCCTGCGCCACCGTGCCCGCCAGCTCCGTGATGTGGCCCGCATTGTTTTGGCCCCTGTGACGGCATGAAAGGTGCGCGACGCTGATGTCTCTGCTAGGCAAATCTTTCCTCAACCTGCTCGCCGGTGGCCTGGCGGGGTTCCTCGCCTGGATTTTGACCGACCTGACCGGATGGTTTACGGAAGTTTTCCAGCCAAACCGCGTAGTGGTATCGGGGCTGTTCGGGGACCCGAAGTTTCTGCTCTACGGTGCCCTGTTTGGCCTCCTGCTGGGCCTGATGCTGGCGGTAGTCGATTCTCTGTCCATTGGGTCGCAGCGCCGCCTGATACAGACGCTTGCGCTGGGCGCGGGGATCGGGGCAGTGGGAGGCTGGGTGGGACTGTGGCTGGGCCAGAGCGTGTTCGGCGTCATCGTCGGATCGGGCAGCGAGGAGATCACCTCGACCGGCCGCTTCTTTGTCCTCCTCTTCGCCCGTGCGATTGGCTACTCACTCATCGGCGCTATTGTTGGGGCGGCGCAAGGCGTCGTCAGTCGTTCCCCGCTGGTGGCCCGCCAGGGGGCATTCGGCGGGCTGATCGGCGGGTTCCTCGGCGGCAGCGCCTTCGAGATCCTGAACGCGCTGGAATTCCCCGCTCCTTTGAGCCGCCTGATCGCGCTGGTCGGCGTCGGCGCGCTGGCCGGATTCCTAGTCGGGTATGTCCAGGTCCTGTTCAAGCAGGCCTGGATACGAGTCGTCTTGGGCAAGAACGAGGGCAAGGAGTATTTGATCTCCAAGCCCATTACGACGGTCGGGCGCGGTGAGCTGTCCGACATCGGGCTGTACGGCGACCCGGCTATCGCGCCCACCCATATCGCCATCGAATCGCTGGCCGCCCAGAACCGGCACCGCCTGCGCTTTGTCGGCGAGGGCGGCAAGCGCGGGACGACCTATGAGCCGCCGCTTGTCAACGGTCAGCCCGTCGCGAACGAGATGTGGCTGGCGGACGGCGACACCATCCAGATCGGCCGCCGGACGCTGCTGTTTCACGAGAAGGCCACCCGCCGCTCCGGGGCGAGCGCTCCTGCGACCAAAGTGGGTCCGTCCGCACCGCCCGGAACGCCGCGCTATGTCGGCCAAGAACTCTCCGGCGCCTCGGCAGTTCCGGCGCGTCCGCCCCTGACCACGCCCGATGATATCGTCGCGCAGATGGGTTCGGCTCCCATCAGCGACGCCACCGTCTTCAGTCCCGGCATGGGCAGCATGAGCAGCCCGACACAGACCCGCCCGACGATGAGCAGCCCCGGCATGGGCGGGGCGGGCACCCGGCTGGTCTGCGTCCAGGGGCCTTATGCCGGCCAGTCCTTTCCCCTCAGCCATGCCCTCGCCACGATTGGCCGCGCGCCGGAGCAGAGCATCCCGCTCCCCGCCGACACCTCTATCTCCCGCGCCCACGCCCGCATCAGCTACGCGGACGGCCGCCACCTGCTCGCCGATGGCGGCTCCTCCAATGGCACCTATATCAACGGCTCCCGCGTCGCCGACGCCCGGCCTTTGTCATCTGGGGATACCATTGTGCTGGGGGATACGGCGCTGCGCTACGAGTAGCCATTGCTGGTATCCATTGCTGGCATGATGCGCCCCCGGATTGAAATCCGGGTCTTCGACAAGACTGTGCAACGGTCGTTCACAGCGTTTGGGCACAAGAGAGTGCTCGCTGCTCCCTTGCTTGGTTCACGCGCTCTACAGAGTAGACGCTGCCCCCGGCGAAGAGGACGGCGGCCAGGACGCAGAAGACGAGGATGGCGAATGAGTGGCGTGAGCGTGACATGGTGCAACTCCCTTCAAACACTGTACCGTAAACTGTCCAGAAACTCCAGGCTCTTCAAGTCCCGCTCCAGCCGGAACCTTAAGGAGCGGCGCAAAGCCAGCCGTGCCTGGTCCAGACCCTTCGGGCCGGCGGCGGGGAGGGCACTCAGTGCAATGCCGCCTTCCAATCCCAAATTCTCCAAAGTTTGCAGCAGGCGCAGCGCGCCCATGCCTAGGCCGCTGTGGTCCTCGTTCGCTTCGGGGTGGGCGTGATGCGGGCAGAGCGCGCCGCCCAGGGAGGCGGAGAGGGCGAACACTTCATCGCGGGGGAAGTCGCCGGGAAGGGGCGCTTGGCAGGCGGCGCACTCGGCGAGGTTCGGGGCATAGCCCAGGTCGCCGAGGAGCTGCACCTCGAACCAGCGGGCGGCAAGCTCCGGCGGGGCTAGCGTCTGAGTCTGACGCAGACCCGTCAGCAGGAGGTCGTACAGCAGGGGATTGGGGGTATGGTCCTCGACCGAATGGTCCACCAGATCAGCGAGATACAGGCCGTGGGCGAGGCGGCTGAGGTCCTGACGCAGATGGGTGAATGACTCCTGCACCTCCACCTGGGTAACGATCTCCAGCGACTTGCCGGTCGCTAGGCCGAAGCGGGTGCAGGTGAGGACTTCGGTCGCGCCGGACAGCCGGGAGATGGCCTTGCGCGCGCCCTTGGCGATCGCGGAGAAGCGGCCTTTGTCGGGCGAGTAGAGGGTCAGGATGTTGTCCGTCTCGCCGTATTGCAGGCGGCGCAGGACGATGGCATCGGTGGTGTACGCGGGCATGAAAGAATTATACCCGCGCCTGTCGGCTAGCCGAAGTCTTGGGGATGGTAGGCGTCGTACAGGGCACTGCCCGAGGACGTGCCGATGCGGTTCGCACCCGCATCCAGCATCTGCAAGGCGGTCTCGACCGTCTTGATGCCGCCGGAGGCCTTGATACCGATGGAGGAGGGACCGACCGCGCGGCGGATGCGCCGGATGTCCTCGACGGTCGCACCGCCGCCTGCCGTGCCCGTTGAGGTCTTGACGAAGTCCGCGCCCGCATCGCGCACAAGCTGGCTGGCGACATCTTTCTCTTCATCATCCAGGTAGCAGGTCTCAATGATGACTTTCAGCAGCACGCTCTTGGACTCCTCGGTCCGGCCCGGCGCGCGGCATGTCTCGACCAGCCCGCGCAGGTCTTCCATCACTGCATCGAAGTCGCCCGATTTGAAACGCGCGAGGCTCAGGACGGCGTCAATCTCCTGCGCGCCGTTCGCGATAGCGTTCCTGGTCTCGTAGGCTTTGGAGAGCTTGGTGGTGGCTCCGAATGGGAAGCCGACGACGGTGCAGACCTTGACATCCGACCCGGCCAGGGCGCGCGCGGCAGTCCCTACCCAGCAGGGGAGGATGCAGACAGTCGCGAGGTGCCGCTTCGCGCTCTCCTCGCAGAGCCGCAGCACCTCATCGCGGGTGCTGGTAGGCCGCAGGAGCGTGTTGTCTATGGTTTTGCCGAATTGTGCTTTGGTGTACATCTTTTCCTCGACACCGGCGATCAGGCCCGCCGAGTCGCTCCTTTCCAGGACGCGACCAGCCGGGTGAGTTCCGCCACTTGGTCAGCATTATCGGCATGGGCGTGCAAGAAGTCTACCAAGGCGCTGCCGATGACCGCGCCGTCGGCGTCCCCAACGATCTGCTTGACATGGGCGGGCTGGGAGATGCCGAAGCCAACGCAGACCGGCTTATCGGTCGCCGACCGGATGCGCGCGATCAGGGCCTTCAGTTCGGCGGGAATCTCCGTCCGCGCGCCAGTCACTCCCGTCCGTGAGACACAGTAGACGAAGCCGGTCGTGTTGTGGGCGATCAAGGCGATGCGCTCGGGCGTGGAGGTCGGCGCGATCAGGAAGATGGTCGCCATGTCGTGCGCGGTGGCAGCGGCCTTCCACGGAACGGCCTCCTCGGGCGGCAGGTCGGTCAGGATCGCCCCGTCCGCGCCGGCCTCGGAAAAGACCTGGGCGAACCGCTCCAAGCCGTACCGGAAGGCCAGGTTGTAGGACGTCATCAGGACTAGCGGCACCTGGGTCAGGGCACGGGCGTCCCGGATCATTTGCAGCACGGTGTCGGGCGTGATGCCTTTGTCCAAAGCGCGCTGCGAGGAGGCCTGAATGCTGGGACCGTCGGCCAGTGGGTCGGAGTAGGGGATGCCGAGTTCCACGATGTCCGCGCCCGCCTGTGCCAGTGCGGCCACGAGGGTGGGCGTCCCGTCCGGGGACGGGTCGCCTGCCGTGATGAACGCGACGAGGGCGCCTTCATCGGCGGCTTTAAGGCGGGCAAAAGTGTCGTCTAATCGTTGTGGCATGGTGTGTGGGGAACCGGCCCTGACGGGCCGGTCTGCTCGTGAATGAAGGTCGCTCCGCGACTGAGGAAATGTAAGGAGGGCCGGACAAGGCCGGGGGCGGTTTTCACTCAACTGTAGACCGGCCCCTCAGGGCCGGGGACTACAGCAGCCCCAACCGGCCCGCGACCGCATCCACGTCCTTGTCGCCGCGTCCCGACAGGCAGACGACCAGGGTCTGCTCCGGCGACATGAGCGGCGCGATCTTGCGGACATGGGCGAAGGCGTGAGACGTCTCCAGGGCGGGGATGATGCCCTCCGTCCGGGCCGTCCACTGGAAGGCGTCCAGGGCCTCGTCGTCGGTGATGGAGACGTACTCGGCCCGCCCGATGTCCTTAAGAAAGGCGTGCTCAGGGCCGACGCCTGGGTAGTCCAGGCCCGCCGAGACGCTGTGCGTCGCCAGCACCTGACCGTAGTCGTCCTGAATCACATAGGAGGCCGATCCATGCAGGACACCCTTTGTCCCCGCCGTCAGGGTCGCCGCGTGCCGTCCGGTGTGAATGCCGTCCCCAGCCGCTTCGACGCCGATGAGCCGGACGCCCTCGTCGTGGACGAACGGGTAGAAGATGCCCATCGCGTTCGACCCGCCGCCGACGCAGGCGACGATTGCGTCAGGCAGGCAACCGGTGTCTTCCAATATCTGACGCCGCGCCTCGATCCCGATGATACTTTGAAAGTCGCGCACCATCGTCGGGTAGGGGTGCGGCCCAGCCACGGTCCCGATAATATAGTGCGTATCGTCGACGTTCGTTACCCAGTCGCGCATCGCCTCGTTCAAGGCGTCTTTGAGAGTTTTGGTCCCCGAAGAGACGGGCCGGACGGTCGCGCCCAAGAGCTTCATCCGCACGACATTGAGCGACTGCCGCTGCACATCCTCCTCGCCCATGTAGACGATGCACTCGTAGCCGAACAGCGCGCAGGCCGTCGCCGTGGCGACCCCGTGCTGCCCCGCGCCGGTCTCGGCGATGATGCGTGGCTTGTTCATGCGCTTGGCAAGCAATATCTGCCCCAGGGCGTTATTGATCTTGTGTGCGCCCGTGTGCGCCAGGTCTTCGCGCTTCAGGTAGATCTTCGCCCCGCCCAATTCACGCGTCATCTTCTCGGCGAAGAACAGCGCGGTGGGCCGGCCGACGTAGTTCTTAGCGTAGTAGTCGAACTCGGCCTTGAAGGTTGGGTCGGCCTTTGCCTTGGCATAGGCCACCACCAGTTCGTCCAGCGCGGGGATGATCGTTTCGGGTACGAACCGCCCGCCGAACTCGCCGCCAAACCGTCCCTGCGCGTCGGCGACGTACTTGTTCTCCGCCGTCGCTTCCGTCTTCGCTTCTATCATCTCCAGGGTCTGGGATGCCATTGGATAGTACTTCCTTCTAAAACGTTGCGTATTGTAGCAGTTTGCCGGGGGGACTGTCAACGGGACGGATGGATCATGGGGCTGAACCCCCGTGCTATAGAAGTGCAAGCCCCCGCCTGCGCGGGCGAAGAAACCATCGTTCGGGATATGACTCCTCTGCCCGCGAAGGCGGGGATTTGCTCTATTGCAGCACGGGGGGTCAGCCCCGTGGGGCAGCCTGCCGCAGGTCCCACTCGCGCACCGCCCGCACGAAAGCCCGAACCTTTGCGTGGTCCTTGACGCCCGGCGACGACTCGACGCCCGACGACACATCGACGCCGTAGGGCCGCACGGCCTCCAAAGCGTCCTGCACGTTGTCCGGCGTCAGGCCGCCGGCCAGGAGGACGGGCCGGTCCATCAGCGCCTTCGCCCGGACGGCAAGGGACCAGTCGAAGGTCTCGCCCGACCCGCCCAGCATCGTCTTGTGGTAGGCATCCAGTAGGACTGCGCCGACAGCATCGGTGTAGGCCGCGATCTCCCTGAGCGATGACTCATCCCGCATTCGGAACGCCCGGATGCGCCAGGCCGCCCCGCGCCGCATATGCGACTCGTCTGAGGCGTCCTCATAGTGCTGGACATACTCCGCCAGATATTCCTCAGCGTCTTCTGGCCGGTGCGCGACCACGACGCGCTTGACGAAGATCGGCAGAGCGGCGCTAATCTCATGGTAGACCTCGGGCGGCAGGTAGCGTGGGCTGCCCGGCACGGCAATAAAGCCCAAGGCATCCGCGCCCGCGTCCGCCGCCGCCATCGCGTCCAGGCCATTCGAGATACCGCAGATTTTGATTCGTGTCACATTTTCCACCGTTTCCGTCGAGATCGAGGAAGTGGGGGACGCCTCCGAACACCTCGACACCTCGTGCCGTAAGTATACCTGGAACGCGGCCCGGTGGGGACGAAGTTCCCCCGCCGGGTCAGCGTCTCCCACCGATGGGGCGACGGGCTGGACAACCAGAATTCTGCCCACTAGATCGCCAGCCGGACGGCGGCGGTCGGGAATGATGCCGACTAGGCCCCGTGGCCGGGTGGCCTCAGTGGCCTGCCGTTCCGCTGGCCGGGCAGTGCGCCTGGCGAGAAGATTACGACTTGGCGGCCGTGGCCGGCCCAGCGGATGGCCCCTCCTGCGCGGGCTAGAGTCGGTGACTGCCGCCCCCTTGACCGCGCCCTTTTGTCAGCAGCCCCACCCCCGTAAAAAGTGGGGCTTTTTGCCCTGTCTTCGCCCGTGCGCGCCCACTTGGCATGCTTCTTGCACTTTACTTACACATGGGCGGCCGTTTTGGGCCGCGCCGTCTCCTCATCCAGAAAGGCTCTTCCATGCACTCCACCTCTTCCTCTCATTCCTCATTGCCCGCTGCCCTCGGCTTCGCCGCCCTGGGCCTCCTATCGCTCGGCCTGTCCGCCGCACCTGCCCACGCCCAGACGCAGGACTTGTTTGTGTCCAACCTGTATGGTGGCACCATCTCCCGCTTCGCCGGGACCGGGCCGGGCACGTTCAGCACCACGGCCATCCCGCTCTCCGGCGGCCTGAGCACTCCGGCGGGCCTGGCCTTCGACTCGCGCGGCAACCTGTTCGTCGCGAACTCCGCCGGCAGTGACAGTATCACCGAGTTCGCGGCAGGGGCCACGCCCGGCACCTTCGGAACAGGTAAGGTCGTACTCAATGGCGGCGGCCTGAACGCGCTGACAGGCCTGGTCTTCGACGCGCGCGGCGACCTATTCGTTGGGAATGCCCACGGCGACAGTATCACCGAGTTCGCGGCGGGGAACATACTCGGCACCTTTGGGGCGGGCACGGTCGCACTGACGGGCGGCGGCCTGAGCTACCCGATAGGTCTGGCCTTCGATGCACGCGGTGACCTATTCGCCGCGAACGGGAACGGCAACAGCATCACCGAGTTCGCGGCAGGGGCCACGCCCGGCACCCTCAAGGCGGGCACGATCGCGCTGACGGGCGGCGGCCTGTCCGAGCCGTATGACCTGGCCTTCGACGCACGCGGCAACCTGTTCACCTCGAACGTCCTCGGCACAACCATCACCGAGTTCGCATTCACTCCTGGAGTGGGAATCGCACCCGGCACCTTCGGGGCAGGTATCGCCGCCGCGACTGGCCTGAACTCGCCGGCGGGCCTGGCCTTCGACGCAAGCGGCGACCTGTTCGTTGGGAGCTACTACGGCGGCACCATCACCAAGCTCGCGGTGGGGGCTACACCCGGCACTTTCGGGACAGGCAAAGTTGTCGAGACCGGCCTGAGCACTCCGGCGTACCTAGCCTTCGGTCCGCTCTCGTCCGCGCCCGTGCCCGAAGCCTCCACGACAGTCAGCCTGGGCCTGCTGCTGGCCCTGGGGATGGGCGGGATGGTGATGGCGGCGCGGAAGCGGCGCAAGGCGTAGGGAGTCCTATCCCCGGCGCGAGCGCCGACCCCTCCCTGTTAGGGAAGGGTGAGTGAAGAGAGGCAAGGCGTTCTCCTCGGATGGTTTAACCTATTTCGGATCAATTACTTAGTGGTGCATCCGGTAAGTGTGGCGACGTTTTCCAGCGCCTGCGCTGAGATAGAGTTACGGGATTTTGCGCTTCGTTCAGAAGGGGCGTGTCAATCGAAAATTCTCGGCCAATTAACCGGATGCACCACTTAGCGCTCGAAACCTTTGGTCTGTGCTATGACTTCCACCAGCCCTGCCCCCAGCCGTTTTCCATTAGACTCATGCAGAAGGGAGAAAGACAGGTTGGCGAGGTGGACCGTTTTGCCCATGCTTCTCAGGCCGAAGTAGAGCGGAAGGCCGGAAAAAATGTCGAAGCCGCCGCCTGCCCCTGCCAGCAGAATGGTTTTAGCGTCGGCGACCACGTTGAAGAATGGTATCTGCAAGAAAGTCATTTCGCCTCCCGCACGGCCTTGACGAACGCCCGCATCCGGTCCGGGTCCTTGACGCCTGGCGCTGACTCGACGCCCACGGTCACGTCCACGGCGTAGGGGCGGACGCGGGCGATGGCGGCCCCGACGTTCTCCGGCGTCAGTCCACCGGCTAGATATAGCTTCTTGCCGTACTGGTGCGTCTCTCGGGCAAGTTCCCACCCATAGGCATCGGCATCCGGGTAGGCCGCAGGGGCGGAGGCGTTCACGTTCAGCAGGTACGACTGCACGGTCCCACTGAAGGAGGCAACGCGGCGCAGGTCGCGGTCATTGCCCAGGTGGAACGCTTTGATCTTGCGGCCCATGTCCCAGTTCTCGCGCAGGATATCGCTCCAGACGCTGTCCTGATAATACTGGATTTGCTGGAAGAGGTGAAAGACCCGCCGCCCTTCCAGCCGCCAGCGGACGTCCGTCGTTCGGTCGAAGACGGCCACCCGTACGACGTGCGCGGGCAGGCGGGCAGCGATGTCGCAGAAGTCCAGTGGGTCAATGACGCGCGGGCTGTTCTCGTCGCAGTGGAAGCCCAGCATGTCCGCCCCCGCCGCCACAGCGGCCTGCGCGTCCCGCCAACTCGTGATGCCGCAAATCTTGATGAGTGCCACGGCCTCTATTATACCTGCATCCTTTCGCCGTGCGGCTTGGCGGAAGATGTCTGTAGATTATAAGCAGACAAACTAACAGTTAATATCAGGAAAATAATATCATTGCGAAAAAATCACAATAACACCCAGACCTGGTACAATAGTTGAGCGACTGTCTTATCATACAGTTGCCGGATAAAGAAGTCTAATACCACATCAGCAGGGACGGCGGACCGCGGAACGGAAGGATGCCTGTGTTTACCTACATCTTACTTGCCTCGGACGGTTCGGAGTGCGCGATTAAAGCCGCCGCCGTGGCGGCGACGCTGGCGAACAAATTCGGGGCGCGGCTGACCATCATCAACGTCTACCAGCCTTTCCCGACCATCGGGCCTTATGGGGAGGCCGTCAACGGCGGCCTGGATGAGAAGTATATCACGGAGCTGCAAGAACACGCGATCTCCCATGCGGGCCACATCGTGGAAGAGGCCGGCGTTTCCTACCAGAGCCGCTCGGAAGTCGGTCAGCCCGCCGCCGAGATCGTCCGCGTGGCTGAGGCGGAGGGCTGCGACCTGATCGTGCTGGGCAGCCGGGGCGCAAGTGGCCTCACCTTGTTCCTGCTTGGGAGCACCTGCGACCGCGTGGTCCACCACGCGCACTGCCCGGTGCTGATTGTGAAGTGAGAGGAGAGTCGTATGGAACCGATTTTCAACTTCCGCGCCCAAATAGTCGGCTGGCTGGAGGGCGAGATCGCCTTTAACGGCATCGGCTGTCCGACGGCGTTCCTCAGCGGCGGGGCCGTGTTCGCCGTCGACAGTGGCCACTATCTTGGGCAGTCCGACAGTGGGGTGTTCCGCGACCGCTTGGGCTGCATCGTGGCCTTCGTCCGGGGGAGCGCTCCGTGCGCCGCCCTCACGACGCCGCAGGAGACGCGGCCACCGCCCTGCATCCAGTCCCGCGCCCTGCCGGGCCATTCCCCAGTGCCCACCTCCCCGCCGCATCGCGCGGAACCTCTGCTTAACAAATCGAGCCTGGATTGGGAGCGCTTCGTGACCGGGTGCGAGGCGCACTGGCCCTGGAAGACACGCCGCTAGTGCCGCCTTTGAGTGGCACCCGGCTGACGGGTAGGCGGCGTCAGGAGTGACACGATGCGGAGGTCCACAGACCATTCCACCGGAGAAGACGCCCCGCTGTTCCTCGCCGGCCACGCGGCTCCCGCCGGCACCTACCGTCAGGTGGAGACCGGCCAGGAAGTCCGGCTGGATCAGGAAGACATCCTGCCCGCCACCCTGGACGGGCACATCGCGGCCTACGAGCGCCGCCCCCTGACCTGGGCAGAGGCGCAGGACGGGGAAGACCGCACGCCTAGAAGCTGACCGTAAGCAAGGAGAGCCGACTGTATGGACACGACTGCAATCGCTGACCGCGTGCATTTCGCCGCGCTGATCATGTTCCACTATCTGTTCCCGCCCGTCACCATCGGCATGGGCCTGCTGATCGCCACGCTCAAGGGGATACAGGTCAAGCGCGGTGAGGGCTATGATGGCCTCCACGCACGCGCCGCCCGCTTCTGGGGGAAGCTTTTCCTGCTCAACTACGGGGCCGGCGTCGCCACCGGCGTGCCCATGGAGTTCCAGTTCGGCACGAACTGGTCGCGCTTCTCCAACATCTCCGGCGGCATCATCGGCCAGGGCCTGATGATGGAGGGCCTCTTTGCCTTCTTCCTCGAATCGGCGTTCCTCGCCGTTTTCCTGTTCGGCGAGCGCCGCGTCTCGGTCAAGGTCCATGCCCTCTCCGCTGCCCTGGTTGCCACCGGCTCGATCATTTCGGCCTACTTCATCACGGCGACGGACGCCTGGATGCAGCACCCCGTCGGCTTCGCGCCCGGTCCAGGCGGCATCCTGCGCCTGACCAGCCTCACCGCTGTGCTCACCAACCCCTTTGAGGTCTGGGAGTACTTGCATACGGTCTGCGGGGCGTTCGTCAACGGGGCGCTCGTCATGGCTGCGCTCGCGGCCTTCTACCTGCTTTCGCGCAAGCACACCGCGTTCGCCCGCATCACCCTGGCGCTCAGCCTCATCGTCGGCCTGGTCTTCTCGCTCGCCCAGGTCTTCCCCACCGGTGCGAAGAACGGCGAGATGATCGTTCGGTACCAGCCGGTGACGCTGGCGGCGATGGAGGGCCAGTTCAAGACCGAGCCAGGCGCGCCGCTCGCAATCATCGGCATGCCCGACACCAGGAAAGGCAACCTGCTGGACCCTGTCGAGGTCCCCGGCCTGCTGTCGTACCTTGCCTACGGCAACGCGCACGCCACGGTGAAGGGGCTGAACGATATCCCGCGCGACCTGTGGCCGCCGGTCGAGGTCGTCTACTACGCCTACCACATCATGATCACCCTGGGTGGTTACTTCATCGCCTTGACCGCCCTGGGCGTGTTTCTCCTATGGCGGCGCAGGCTCGAAGCAGCACGCTGGTATCTGTGGGCGCTCCTGCTGTCGCTGCCGCTGCCTTACATCGCCAATGAGGCCGGCTGGGTGGTGAGCTGCGTGGGCCGCCAGCCCTGGATCATCTATGGTGTCCTGCGGACAGTGCAGGGATACTCGCCGAACGTCTCGTCGGGCGAGGTCATCTTCACTTTGCTGGGCTTCACCGGCATCTACATCGTCTTGGGCCTGCTGTTCGTGTTCCTGCTGCTGAAGCACATCGCGCAGGGGCCGGAGGAGGCAGGGCCGGACGGGCCGGGGCAGCCGCTCCCCGTCGGCGAGTCGGTCCGCGAGGAGGCACTGGTATGAGTCCTGATATGAACATGACTGCCGGCCATGACTGGCTGCCTACGGCCTGGTTCATCGCCCTGGGCGTGCTGCTGATCGGCTATGCCATCCTGGACGGTTTCGACCTGGGCATCGGGACCCTGCACTTCGTCCTGGGCCGCAGCGACGCCGAGCGGCGGACGAACCTCGCCGTCATCGGTCCCTTCTGGTTCGGGTATGAGGTCTGGCTGCTGACGGCAGGTGGGGCGATGGTGGCCGCCTTCCCGCGCCTGTACGCGGCCTCCTTCAGCGGCTTTTATCTGGTGCTCATGCTGGTTCTGTGGCTGCTGATCGGGCGCGGGTCGGCCATCGAGTTCCGCTCGCAGGTCGCCGACCCGCTGTGGCGGGGCTTCTGGGACTTCGTCTTCTGCGCCACCAGCCTGCTGCTGGCCGTGCTGTTCGGAGCCGCCGTCGGCAATGTGGTTCGGGGCGTGCCGCTGGACGCCACGGGGAACTTCCAGGGGTCCTTGGCCCTGGCCCTGAACCCGTTCGCCATCGTCGTGGGGCTGCTCAGTACCGCCCTGCTGGCGATGAACGGGGCGAACTATTTGGCACTCAAGACGGACGGCGACAAGCGAGACGAGGCGCGGCTGTGGGCTGCGCGGCTGCTGCCCGTCGTCGCCGTGCTGGCGGCGCTGACCACCGTGTTCGCCTTCTTCGTCCGGCCCGACATCGGCGCGAACTTCGCCCACCGGCCCCTGCTTCTGGTCCTGCCACTGGCGGCCCTGGCGTCCCTCGTCGTCCTGTTCCTTTCCCTGCGCCGGGCGGAAGACGGCCGTGCGGTTGTGGCCGGGTCCGTCTTCCTGGCCGCCTTGATGGGCTCGGCGGGGGCGGGCCTGTACCCGCTGATGCTGCCGACGCTGGGGCAGACGGGGCAGGGGCTGTCCATCTTCAATGCCGCCTCACCCCGGCATACTTTGGAGACCGCCCTGGCGGTGAATGTGGTGATGATGGCCGTCGTGATCGCCTA
>JANLUQ010000383.1:0-2399 GCA_031363565.1 Armatimonadota bacterium
CCGAGGTCGCCCTGTCGGGCCGGTTCGTCTGTCCCGAGGTCCATGCCGGGGACACCCTCTCGATCACGGCGGGCCGCCACCCGGTCGTCGAGAGCCTGCAATCGGGGACCCTTTTCGTCCCGAACGACACTTACCTCGACGGCGAGGCGGCCCGGCTGCACATCATCACCGGCCCGAACTCGGCGGGCAAAAGCACTTATCTCCGCCAAGTCGCTTTAATCGTGCTTCTGGCCCAGATTGGGTCGTTCGTCCCCGCCGATGCCGCCTCTATCGGCCTGGTTGACCGCATCTTTACCCGTGTCGGCGCGCACGACGACCTGGCGAGTGGCCAGTCCACATTCATGGTGGAGATGAACGAGACGGCCAATATCCTCAACAACGCCACGCCACGCTCTCTGGTCATTTTGGACGAAGTCGGGCGCGGGACCAGCACCTATGATGGCCTGGCCCTGGCCTGGGCGATCACCGAGTATCTTCATGCCGTTGGTGTCAAGACGCTGTTTGCCACCCATTACCACCACCTCAACGAATTGGAAAAGACGCTGGCGGGCGTCAAGAACTACCGCGTGGCCGTTAAGGAGCAGGGCGACCACATCGTCTGGCTTCGTAAGATAATGCCCGGCGGCACCGACAAGAGCTACGGCATCCAGGTAGCGAAGCTTGCCGGCGTCCCCGACCCCGTCCTGCGCCGTGCCCGCGAAGTCCTGAAGACCCTGGAGTCTATGGGCAAGGGCGAGGGGGCCGTCGGCGGCACCGACGCTGGGGAGCGCCTGTCGGCGCAGACCCAGCGCCTCCAGGCCACGCTCTTCGAGGCCGAGCGCCACCCCGTCCTGGAAGAACTAGAGTCGCTCGACCTGGGTACGCTCTCACCTATCGAGTCCCTGACCAAGCTGTACGAGTTGCAGCGCAAGCTGACGGCCGGGTGAATGCTGGTATACTGGCTGCATGGGGGAGACGACATGGACAACGTGACGCTGGACCGCGCTGTGGAAGTCGTGCGGGCGCTCAGGCCGGAGGAGCAGTTGCAGCTCCGCGCGATGATAGACTCGTGGCAGGTGGAAGCGCCGACGGAGACGACGCCGGAGCAGGAGCGGAGGTTTGCGGAGCATCTGCTGGCGATCGGCATGATAGAACACATCCCTGAAGGCTACCCCGAAGGGTACATCGAGCCTCCGCCCATTGTCGTCCAAGGGGAACCCGTCTCGGAGACGATCATCCGGGAGCGGCGCTGAGTGGCTTCCTACTACCTGGAGAGCAGTGCGCTCGTCAAGCGGTATGTCGTGGAAACCGGGACGGCCTGGATACGCGGCCTGTCTGCGCCCTTCTCGGGTAACACACTCTTCATCGCACAGATCACCGGGGTGGAGGCGGTCGCGGCGATCACGCTGCGCGCCCGGCGGGGCGCCACGAGTCCCGGCGATGCTGCGACGGCGATTGCTAACTTTCGCCGCGATTTTGCTTTGGGATATTTTGCCGTGCCGATCACTCTTGCGGTCATCGGGCGGGCGATGGACCTCACCGAGACCCACGGCCTGCGCGGCTATGATGCCGTTCAACTGGCGACGGCCTTGCAGGTGCAGGCCCAGCGTCAGGCAAACGGCCTACCGGCCATCGTCTTTGTCTCGGCCGATAACAACCTCAACGCCGCCGCGACCGCCGAGGGCCTATCGGTGGACGACCCCAACGCGCACCCGTAGACGCTATGCGAGGGAACCCGATAATCACCAAGGCGCGCAACGCTCGAAGACCTTTACGCCACGCCAGGCCAGGCAGAACTCGTAAACGGAGAACTGGTGTTGACGAGTCCGACAGGCGACAAACCCGGCTGGGCGGGTGACGAAATATTCGCCAGCCTCCGCAGTTATGTCCGCATTACTGGTTTCGGGCGGGCCGTGAGCGACAACAAAGGGTTCCTCGCGCACCTGCCGAACCGCCGGTCCTTTAGCCCCGACGCGGCCTTCTATACGGGCAGGCCGGGCGACATGAAGTTATTCCCGGACGTGCCTGTCTTCGCTGCCGAGGTCCGCAGTGAGAACTACTACGGGCCGGGGGCCGAGGAGGACATGGCTACAAAGCGCGCCGACTACTTCGCCGCCGGCTGTCAGGTGTTTGGGACGTGGACCTGCTTGGTGAAGAGGTGGTGCGCGTCTACCGCGCGGACGACCCCGATCAGATGGTGCAACAGCTCCGGGCCACCGCTCAGCGAGTGCTGGACAGTCGGTGAACCGCATCCTCGTCGCCGACGACGACACCGACATCGCCCGCTTCGTCGAGCTGAACCTCAGCATGGAGGGGTTCGCCGTCGAGGTCGTCCATGACGGGGCCGCCGCACTTGAGCGGGCTCTCGCCGCGCCACCTGACCTCGTCCTGCTCGACGTGATGATGCCGACCATGGACGG
>JANLUQ010000477.1:0-10373 GCA_031363565.1 Armatimonadota bacterium
ACGAGGGGCAGGTGTGCGTGGGCTTGCTGTAGAACAGTGCGGGCCAGCAGTGCGGCAGGAATGTTGTTGACGATGTTCGAGGCCAGACCTGCCCCGCCGGCCACCGCCGCCATACCGGCGAGAGGATGCGGATTCAATGCCATCAGCCACGCGGCTATGCGCCCGGTCAGCCCCAGATTCTCCACTCCCCCGATGACCACAAATAGGCCGACCACAAATGGAAAGACGGGCCAGCTCACTTCGCCCAGCAAACCTAGGTCTACTCTGCCCGCGCGGACCCCCCAGACCGCCAGCGCCAGGCAGCCGGCGAAGGCGACGGCGTAGGGTGGGAGATGGACGAAGGGTGCGGCGAAGTAACCGACGAGGACAAGGCCGAGGACTGTAACGGCTGCCCGAAAGTACCCTTCGTGCGGCACTACGGTCTTCGGGTCCGGCAGGTCGTCGCCCGAGAACTCAGCGGGGAGATCGGCGCGGAAGAGACGCCGGAACAAGGTGTAGTTTACCAGAAGGGCTATACACTGCGGCAGAAGCATCCGGAGGGCGAATCCGCCGAAGGGCAGGGCGAACGCCCCGGTGAACAGCAGGTTGGTTAGGTTGCTGATCGGGAGTGGGAGCGAGGCGGCATTGGCAACGAAGGCGCAGGCAAAGATATAGGGCCGGGCGGGCAGATTGAGCCGTGCAGCAAAGGCCAGCACGACGGGCGTGAGGATGACGGCGGTCGTGTCCAGCGACAAACAGGCCGTGATGAGGGCACCGAGCAGGAACACGTTGCGATACAAGCGTTTGCCGTCGCCGTGCGCCAGTCGGGCGGCTTGGATGGAGGACCAGTCGAAGAAGCCACTTCGCTCCAGCAGGGCCGAGAGCAGAAGCAGGGCGAGCAGGAACAGCAAAGCGTCCTGGCCGGTCCGCGTCACCTGCCAGGCCTGCTGCGGCGTTTCGAGCCGGAGCGCCAGCATTAGCGCACCGCCCCCCGCCGTCCACCACGCCTCGTGCCAGCCGCGCGGGCGCGTCAGGACAAGGAGAAGCGTCAGCGCTGCGATGGCCAGGGTCAGGGCGAAGTGCAGGACAGCAGGCGGATCGTTCAGGGTGGAGATCAGAGGTATTCGCGGACGCGCTGCCCGCTGTCGGAGTCAGGAAGAGTTTCGGCTTCGACCGAGCTGACCACCTTTTCGCGCGTCTCGGCGACGGCGGCAGCGGCCTGGGCCTTCCACTCCTCGGTGCGCTCCGAAAATTGTTCCAGGAGGCGCTTGCCAGGCTCAGTGGCGAGGAGCAGTGCAGCAGCACCCGCGATGAGGCCAAGCAGGAGGGCGATGGCGGCGCCGCCGCTGGAAGTTTGTGCGCTGGGATTCTGGTAATCGCGTTCGTTCATGGTTGTTAGGCGGAGGCTATTCCTCCTCAGTAGCGGCCTGCAACTCAAAGAGGCGGGACATGCTGTGTGCGCGGGCGAGGATCTCGCGCGTCACGGTTTCGCCTTTACGGATCAGCGGGAAGCCGTAGTAGCCAATAACATCGCGGTGGGCGACGCGACCCACGATTGGATCAATGAAGCTGGGGACGGTGATGCCTTCAGGCTGAGAGCGCACTTCCTCGCCGGTCTGGCCCTGCGTTCCCGCACCCGTGCCGGCCACTGTGATCTGCGTTTGTTTTGCCATAAATCCGCTTAAAGGTCGTTCAGGCTGTAGGCCAGGGTCATGATCGTATCGAATCGGCCGAGCTTCAGGACTCGCTCCGGCTGGCGACTGGGCGTAAGCAGAACGTTCAGCACGCGACCTTCCGGCGCGAGTTTTTTCCGTGCTTCCACGAGAAGGGCCAGACCTGCACTGTCAATGAAATCCACGCGGCTCAGGTCCACGATGACCGGAGACTTTTCCGCGCTGGTGATCGCAGTCATGAGGGCTTCCCGGAGCTGGGGGGCGGTGGTCAGGTCCACTTCCCCGATGGCCTCGATCAAGGCGCCTTTCGTGTCCTGGCGCTGAGAAACAGTGAGTTGAGCGGCGTTCAAATGATAGGTAGCTCCTATAGGGTTTAGGTTGGAACTCGGAACAAAATAGGAATGCAAGATGATTGTCGGCAGATTATACCTGAAAATGCAGGAAATTCTACCGGCACGATGAAACCAATAGACATCATGAGTCTCAAAATCACTTGGCTTGGCCACGCATCTTTTCTGCTTCAGACGGAAACAGTACGTTTGCTGCTGTACCCCTACCGCGCCCCCGATGCCGGCGCTTATCTCCCGATTGACACGGACGCCGACATCGTCTTAGTCAGCCACCTCAACCCGAAGTACCATAGCCATTGGGAGGCTGCATTGGGCGATCCAATTCGGCTGAACGGCCTGGACTTTACCCACACCCCGGAGGGCGTCGAAGCTCACGGCGTCCGCTTCCGGGCGGTGCAGGTGTGGGAGTCGCCCGCCCGCGACGTGCCCGTCTCGATGCCCTACTTCACGCTGGGAGGCGTTTCAGTCTGCCACTCGGGCGACTTAGGCCATGCCCTAACGCCTGCCGAGGCGGATGCGATCCGCAACGTGGACGTTTTCCTCGCTGTGGCCGGCGGACCGCCGACGGTCTTGGTCCCCGAATTGAAGGCGGCGATAGACATGATCCACCCCCGGATCGTGATTCCGATGCACTACCAGAACGGCAAGATCAACCTGAACCTGCGGCCCGTGGACGACCTACTGGCCCTGTTCGACCCCGCCCAGGTGGTCCATCACGACTCACCGACGCTGGAAGTGTTCCCCGACACGCTGCCCTCAGAGACGCGGGTGATCGTGCTGCCATCCGCCCGGTAGGGGAATGCCCCCCGGCCCCAATAATGGGGGCTGGGGGGCTTCTTTACAGCCTCTGGGAGCGCGGCGGCGTCAGAACGCGCAGGATATCTCTGCCGTCCTGCCGCCATGACAGCGGCGGGGCCTGGAGTTCGCCCGGTTTGCAGAGGTAACAGACGCCGGGGATGTAGTCCCCCGCCTCGCCCGCGACGGCGCAGCCCTGCAAGTGGCCCGCGACGGGGGCCAAGGATTCCGGCAGGTCTTCGAGCAGGGCGAGCGGCTGGACGGAGACGACGCCGAATGTCGGCGAGGGGGCAAAAGCGGCTTCAGGGCGGGCGATGATGGTCCAGCGCAGGGCGGGGTCCTCCCAGAGCCGGTTCCCCTCCCCCATCCACGCCAGAGCGCGCGCCTCGCGGACTACCGCCAATGCCTGGTCGGCCCGTACCGGCAGCGGGTAGCACGTCGCCGCATCGCGCAGGGCCGCCGCCAGCCGTTCGGCGAAGGCCAGTGCGTCTTTCCAGTCTCCCTCAACGAAGATGGTCTGCGGCGACAGGCAGCCGCCCTGGTCATACAGAAGTACGTCTGTGGCAAGGCCGGCGGCGGCCTCGACGTCGCCACTCCCATGCGTCACCAGGCCGAACGAGATGCGGTGGCCGTAACCGATAAAGGGTGTCTGGGGCGGGCAGAGAGCGCGCAGGACTTGCATCGTCGCGTCGCTTCCGTGTGCCATAACGAGGTCTACCCCGGCACAAAGGGCAGCGTCCCATTCCGCCGTCCCACCAGGCCACTGGTCAAGATGCACACACGACGCCAGGTCAGGGGAAACGTCTGCCAGCATCCGCACGAACAACCGCCCCCACCCCGCCGCCGGGCCAGACGGGAGTTTGACGAACGAGGCGCTGCGAACGAGGAGAGCGCGGATGATGCTGACCCATGCCAGCAGGGGCGTGTTGCCTGCGATGACATGACCGATGACCGGGTAGCCCTGGGCATCTCGCACGTCTTCGGCGTCCACAAGCGCCCACAGCGCCTCCGGGGTCAGCGAGTCCATGAGGGCATCGAGGCTGATTTGTACCATCGCGGATGGGAACGGCTCCGGCCAAGTCTCAGCTTCGAGGCGCGGTGGATATTCCGGGTCGCGCCAGCAGTGGGCCAGGGCGGCAAGGCTGCTGACGACCTGTGCCTGCGTCATCGGCGCGAGGATATCTTCATGACTGCGCCGGAGCTTCGCGATCGCTGCCATGACATCTTCTACCGTTTCGTCCATAGCTCTTCCACCGTCAGCGAACAGCCCCGCACCTCGGCGTCGGGGGCGCGGCCATGCAGAACGAAACCGTCCAGCGTCAAAATCCCCCGGTCCTGCGTTTGCAGGGCCTGGACGGAGTTCCAGTTCGCGAGGTCATAATGACGAAGCAGGCCCGGCGTCCCCGGCACGGCGTCCTCGCCAGTTTCGGGATCAATCGCGCGCGACCGCACCCAATGCGGCCCACGCTTGACCGGGTCCAGCCCACGCCCGTAGAACTGGGAGGCCATCTCGGACATACCGTACTCGCTGTGGCAGTTTCCGATAGATACGCCCAGTCGGGTCCCGAACAGGGCATACAGCTCCTCGCGCGGCACTTCGCGCGTCCGGCCTTTGAAGCCGCCGGTCTCGATGACCAGGCTGCCGGCAGGGAGCCGCCAGTTTTGGTCGCTGCCGTCGAAAAGCTGTACGAAGGCAAAGGCGGTGCCGAACAGGGCGACCGGCTCTGCAAGCGCAGCAAGGTCCGAGGCCAGGGCAGCGTCGTTATCCCAACAAAACCGCTCCGCGTTCAGCGTCCCCAGCATGTGCGAGAGGGACGAGTGCGGGGCTGCTTTGGGATCGGGCATGAGCGCCCACAAGCGGCGCGGCCTGGCCGGGAACGCGGCAGCAAAGCCCGCGCGCAGGCTGGCCTCGTACAGGGCCAGGGCATCCGCATCGAAGAAATGGCGACTGGTCTGCAGCCCCGTCGTCCCGGATGAGTGGAAGACGGCGACGGTTTGAAACATCGGGGCGCAGGAAAGGTCATAGACCTTGAAGGCCTGGGCAGGTACGGCAGGGATGTCCTGCCAGCGGAGAACGCCGGACGGCATTCGCCCCTGACCGTCACACAAGCGGCGGTAGGGCGCACAGCAGTCATACTGCCGGGCGAATTGGGCGAGGGCCAGCGCGTCGAACGCCTCACCCGCGTCTGCGGCAGGCGGGTTTTGGATGAAGTCGGCGATCTTCCGGGCGAGCGGTTCCATGCCCTTATTGTACCCCCAGGTATAATGGCTAAGTCTCTTCTATGAAATCTCACAACCGCAAGACCGAATTCCTATTGCTCCTCGCCGTGCAGATCGTGCTCGTCTTCGGGCTGGCCCTTGTCTTCTTGGGCAAGAAGGCGACGACGGAGTACCCGGCGCAGGCGTTCAATATCAACGCAGCGACGGCGGCGCAGCTTGCCCAAGCGCTCTCGGTCGGGCCGGACACGGCACAGACATTGACGGCAGCGCGCGGGCGCGGCTGGTCGTCGGTCTACGCTCTGCGCCACGCAAGGGCACTGAAGGGCGTGCCGACGGCGGACATTGACGACAAGCTCGTCGCCCGGACGCCGGCCGCCGTGACGCGCTTGTTCTGGGGCGGCGTGGCTGCGTTCCTCCTCGCCTGGTGGCTGGCTCACGCCGTTCTGCGGAGGTCCGCACCCACCGCCGACCCGTTCCTGCTGCCGTTCACAGCCCTGCTTTCGGGCCTGGGGCTGATAATGGTCTACAGCGTCAAGGACCCCTACCGGGATAGTTTTGCCTTTACAGGGCAGGTTTGGGGCGTGGCGCTGTACGGAATGCTGGCCCTGCTTGTGCCCTTGATGCGGCCCTTCGGGCGGCTGCCCCTGCGCCGGTACAAGTACGCCTACGCCGGGGCGGCCGTGCTGCTGATGCTCGCCCTGCTCGCCCTGGGGCATGGGCCGGGCGGCATCCATATCCAATTGTTAGGCGTCGAGCCGGTCGAGTTCATCAAGATCCTTCTGGTGCTGTTCGTGGCGTCTTATCTGGCCGAGCGGCAGGGGACACTAGGCGATGCCAAAGCCGTCCTGCCCCGGCTTGCCGACTTCGGGCCGCTGGCGGGCGTGTACGCCTTCTGCCTGGGCCTGTTCCTGCTGGTCAAGGACCTGGGACCGGCTGTGCTGCTGTTCGGCGTCTTCCTGGCCCTGCTGTATCTGACCACACAGCGCATCATCTATCCCCTCATCGGCACTGTCCTTCTGCTGCTGGCGGCGTTCGCGGGCTATGCGCTGCACTTCGGGTTCTTTGCCACCCGCGTCGTCATGTGGCTGCACCCATGGGATAACCCCGACAAGAATGGGGCACAGCTCGCACAGGGGCTGTGGGGCATGGCGACGGGCGGGCTATGGGGCAGCGGGCTGGGGCTGGGCCGGCCCGAGTTCGTGCCACGGGCGGGGTCCGACTCGATCTTCGCGACTTATGGAGAACAAACGGGGCTGGTCGGCGCCCTGGTCTTGCTGGCCGTCTATGCGCTGCTGATCGCACGGGGCCTGCACATCGCGCGGCGAGCCGTCACCGACTTCGACCGGCTGCTGGCGGCGGGCCTGACCCTGCTGCTCGGATTTCAGGCCATGATCATTTTGGGCGGCGTCTCGGGGCTGACGCCGCTGACCGGCATCACACTGCCGTTCGTCTCGTTCGGCGCGTCTTCGCTAGTCGCCTCGTTCTTCGCCGTCGGGCTATTGCTGCACCTCTCCGGCAAGACGCTGCCCACTATGGCCATAGACCGGGCGACACCCGGGTGGTCGCGGACGGCGCGGGCGCTGGCCGTCGGCTGCGGGGCCTACCTCCTGCTCGGCGTCGGCGTCGTGCGCCTGTTCGACGTGCAGGGCATCCACGACGGTGATATCGCGACACGGATCCTTAGGACACCTGACCGGGACACGAAGCCGGGTGCCCCGCTGCCCCCGCACATCAACCCGCGCCTGCTGGCCTATGCCTCGGACATCCCACGCGGCACGATCAAGGACCGGAACGGGCTGGTCCTGGCGCGCGGGCCGGTCTCGGACGATGAGCCGGGGCAGACAGCGCTGCTGTGCCCTGACGGCCACCCACGCGTCTACCCCGGCGGCGCGGCCTGTGCGCAGATCGTGTGGGCCATCGAGAAACCCACATCGTCCACAGACGCTCTTGGTCAGAACAACCGCCTGCGTGGGTTCGCGAGCTATGCTGATCTGCTCGGCCCTTACCGAACGCAGAACTTGCCGTTCCATCATACGCCGCGCGGGTCGGACGTGACCTTGACGATTGACAAAGACTTGCAGCAGGCGGCGACCGACGCCCTGCACACCTACGCCGCGAAGGTGAAAGACCAGCATACGGGGCAGCCCCAGAACAAAGGGGCGGCGGTCCTGCTGAACGTCGCTACGGGCGAGGTGCTGGCCCTGGCCTCCCTGCCGACCTTCGACCCCGCGACCCTGACGCCCGAATCGTGGGATGCGCTCCAAAGGCAGCCCGCCGGGGCAGCCTTCAACCGCGCCCTGGTCGGCCTGTACCCGCCCGGCTCGTCGTTCAAGATCGTCACGGCCGCGGCGGGCCTGGCACATGGCCTGGGAAACACAGTCGTCAGCTGCCACCACACGGACACCAATGTCGCCTGGCCTTTTGGCGGCCATAACTACTCGCGGCGGCGTGTCACCGATGAAGAAGGCTTCGTGCCGCACGGCGCGACGGACATGGCGAAGGCTTTGCGCGTCTCGTGCAACGTCTATTTCGCCCACTTGGGCATTGACCTGGGGCCGAAAGCGCTGTACCAGACTGGGCACGAGCAGTTCGGCTTGGCGCATCTGCCTCGTGTCGCCAAGATCGGCGAGGACCTGCCGGACTGCGCCTATGGGCAGGGCGCGGTGCAGGTGACGCCGCTAGAGATGGCCCGCGTCGCCCAGGCCGTCGGGAACAATGGACGACTCCTGCCCGTCCTCTTTCTAAAATCGCGCGTCAAGACCGGTGCAGGGACGGCGGCCATGACGCCCGATCAGGCCGCCCAGATGCAGCAAATGCTCGCTGCCGTCACGCGCCCCGGCGGCACGGCCTCCGGCGTTTTCGATAGCCTTCCCGCCACTGTGGCCGGCAAAACGGGCAGCGCCCAGAACAACCAGGGCCAGGGCCGGACGCACTCATGGTTCGTCGGTTTCGCTCCCGCCGACCGCCCCACTCTGGCCTTCGCCTGCATCGTCGAGAACGCCGGGTTTGGCCGCTCGGCGGCGGCCCCAGTCTGCCGCGAGATGATCCGCAAGGCGCTGTAAGCATTTCCCGCTCTAGACGGCGAGCGGGTTTCAGGTACAATAGTGGCAGGCTCTAAACCACGGGGCAAATCGTCTTTCCAACTTCGCGCCCGGCACCAGTGGATGCAGCTAGACATCTATCCATAATGGCGAATTTTTCGGTCACAGGGTGTCCAAGCGAAACCAACACGACTTCAAGACGAACACTGAGGGACAACGGCTGATGCTTTTTCGCGGAGAAACCAGAGTTGGTAGAATATTCGGCAGCATCGTAGGAGGCACCCTGGCCTGCCTGTCGGCGACGGCAGCGCGGGCGGAGGATGTCAAGGCGGCTTATGAGTCGCAGGTGGGCTATACGCTGCACTTGCTGGAAGCAGGGCGGTACGGGGAAGCGGTGGACACGGCGCAGGGGCTGGTCACGGCCTACCCGGATGCCGCCCTGCCCTATGAGCTGCGCGGGACGACGGCACTGTATGTGGGCAGCCTGACGCGCGCGCAGGCGGATTGGACGCGGGCCGCCGTCACGTCCAAGGACTCAACGACGCTGTATGGGCTGGCGCTCTGCGGGCTGTTCGCGTCCAAGCTGGATGTGGCGCGGGACGACTTGACGCAGGCAGGGCAGAAGCCAGGCCTCAGCGCGGCGCAGACGGGCGATCTGGAGACTGCGCGGGCCTATGTCCAGCTCCTTAGCGGCGATGCTGCCGGGGCGCGGGCGATCCTGGCGAAAGACGGCACGGCGAAGGACGGTGCAGCGAAGGATGAGGCGGCGGCCGACCCATTGCGGGCGGAGATGATCGCCCTGGCGACTTACCGCACCGATCCCAAGGGGGGGGCGGGGTTGCTGGCGAGTTTTTTGGCGACGCCAAGCGGCGTTCCGCACGTCCGCGAGGACGACGGTATCCGACCTCTGTTCGAGAGCAAGACGGCCCTGGAGCCATCCGTCATCGAGCCGGACCTGCGCCTGATGTATGCGGACCGGCTCGGCGGGGACATCGCGGACGCCGCCCGTCGGGTGGGCGCGGTCCGCACCTGCTGGGGCGTGGTGGACCTCAACCCACCGAGCGAGATCCCCGAGCGGACAGCGCTGCTGTCATTCTCCATTGACGACCAGATGGCGGGCATGGTCAACCAGGCGCCGTACACTTACTCATGGAACACCTTGAGGGTCGCCAACGGCACACACACGGTCCGCGTAGACGCCATGGACTCGTATGGGAACATGCTGTATACGCAGACGGCGACGGTGCGGGTCACGAACAAGACCGCGACTGTGGTCAAGCAAGCCGAGGGGGATGCAGCAGCGCCCGCACTGAGGGTACGGCTGTGGAACCTGCTGCGGCTCCGTCCCTCCCGCAAAGTGGCGGAGTGGACACTGGCGCAGGCGGCACTGGCGGGGGGAGACAAAGCGGGGGCCGACACGCATCTGGCAAATGCCGCCGCGCTGGACCCAAGCTACAAAGACGGGCGGCGCTTCGCGCGCGCCTTCTTCGGGTCATCGGCAACGACCGGGCCGCGCGTTGCCCTGACGCGCCCCGTGGTCTTGTGGATGGGCAGTGCCCGCCGGAAACAGGTCGCGCTGACCTTCGATGACGGCCCGAACCCAACCAAGACCCCTGCTCTGCTGGATGCATTGGAGAAGGCACATGCCCCGGCGACATTCTTCGTGGTCGGGTCACGGGCGGAGCAGGCGCCCGAACTGCTGCACCGGATGACGGCGCGCGGCGACGAGGTGGAGAACCACTCGTATACCCACCCAAACATGAACCTGGTGATCCCATCCGTGGCGGAAGCCGAGCTGCTGCGGACCAGTGTTCTGATCCAGGCGATGACGGGCCATGCGCCGCACTTCTTCCGGCCACCGGGCGGCAACGCAAACACCTCGGTGCAGCACCTCGCCCGGAGCTACGGCCTGTCGCTGGCATATTGGACCGTGGACGCGCTTCACGCCGAGGATGTCGCCTCATCCCCCGCCCTGATCCAGTATGTGATGTCGCACATGCGCCCCGGCGCCATCGTGCTGCTGCACAACGGGCCGGACGTGACGGCGGCGGCGATTCCGGGCCTGGTCGCTGCCCTGCGGGCGCATGGCTACTCGCTGGTCACGCTGTCGGAGATCGCGAAAGGGCCGACCAGCGCGAAGCCGGCGGTGGTGCCGAAGATGCGGGAATAATCCTCTCCCCGTCGCTTCGCGCCGCCCCTCCCCTCGGAGGGAAGGGTGGGTGAAAGAGGGTTTGACTAGCTCTCTTGGGGGCCTACCGTGACCGGAGGGCCTTCTATCAAGACGTGCCTGGCCCCTTTCACCCACCCTTCCCTCC
>JANLUQ010000488.1:0-16734 GCA_031363565.1 Armatimonadota bacterium
CTTTACGAAGGGCAAGCCGAAAACTTAGACACCTTTATTATACCCGAAGAGAAAAGACATACCTAATCTATTTGGGCAATTCCTCCCCCGCCTAAAGGCATGGGGGTCTCCTTGCCTACGTTATCGAAAGGTTTATTATGATGATGAGTGACAAGTCAGCTGCCGGGAGAATGCTGCGGGTGGCGACGGGGTTCGTCCTGCTCTCAGCGGCGGCAGCGCTCTTGGCCGCCCCGGTGACGCGAGGCGAGCCGGCCCCTCCCCAGGCAGCCCCAACTTACGCATCGTGGAGCCACGGGCCTTCCTCCCGCCCGGACGACTTCCCCATCGGCGTCTGGCTCCAAAGCCCCAGCAACGCGGCGAAATATCAGGCGGCGGGCATCAACCTCTATATCGGACTCTGGCAGGGGCCGACCGAGGAACAACTGACCGCGCTGAAGGCGGCGAAGATGCCGGTCATCTGTCAGCAGAACGCGGTCGGCCTGGCGCACCGGGCCGACCCCACCATCGTCGGCTGGATGCAGGGAGACGAGCCGGATAATGCCCAGCCCGTGACCGACCCGGTCACGGGCAAAAAGGGCTATGGCCCCTGCATCCCGCCCGCGCGTATCATCGCCGACCATGCCCGCCTGCGCGCCGCCGATCCCACGCGTCCCGTCCTGCTGAATCTAGGTGAGGGAGTAGCCAACGACGAATGGATCGGGCGCGGGACGGGCGCTGCCTTGAGCGATTACGAACGGTACATCCAGGGCGGCGACATCGTCTCTTTCGACGTCTATCCGGTGGCGGGCCTGAACAAGCCCGACGGCGAGAACTATCTGTGGTATGTCCCCAAAGGCGTCACCCGCCTGGTCGGATGGACGGGGGGCCGAAAGCCGGTCTGGAGCTGCATCGAGTGTACACACATCGGCAGCGACCGGAAGCCGACGCCCAGCCAGGTGCGTTCCGAAGTGTGGATGGCGCTCATCCACGGCTCGCATGGGCTGATCTACTTCGTCCACGAGTTCCAGCCGAAGTTCAACGAGCACGCCCTCCTGGATGACCCGTCCATGCTGGCGGAGGTCACGCGCACCAACCATCAGATCCATGCACTTGCGCCTATCCTGAATAGTCCTACTCTGGGGCAGGTCGCCACAGTGCGTTCGTCTTCCGAGCAGACGCCCATTGACCTGATGGTGAAGCGGCAGGGAAAGACGACTTACCTGTTCGCGGTCGGGATGCGTAACGGCGCAGTACAGGGAGCGTTTACCATCCGCGGCCTGCCCAAAACAGCACGCGCCGAAGTTATCGGCGAGGCGCGGACGATCACAGTAAACGGCGGCAAGTTCAGCGACGCCTTCGGGCCATACGCCGTTCATCTCTACCGAATCCAGCAGTAAAACACCCCTTAGTCCGTCCCCGGCAAAGTCACAGTCACCGTCGTGCCTTCGCCCAGGACGCTGGCGAACGCTAAAGTCCCCCCGTGCGCCTCGGCGATGCTGCGCGCGATAGACAGGCCCAGGCCCGTCCCGCCGTCGAGCCGGGCGCGGGCACTGTCCACGCGGTAGAACCGCTCGCCGAGGTGCATCAGGTGCTCGGGCGCGATGCCGTCCCCAGTGTCCGTGACCGAGACGACGGCTGCGCCGCCTTCGTGCCGGGCGGTCAGGGTGATCCGTCCCGCCGGCGGTGTGTGCCGGGCGGCGTTGGTCAAGAGGTTTGTGAACAGCCGCACCAGCTCTTCCTCGTTTCCCCGCGTAGAAAGCGCCTCGTCCTCCAAAATGAGGCAGACGGCGGCGGCGTCCAGGCGCGGGACGCACGAAACGGCCCGCTCCAGCACCTCGCGCAGCAGCAGCTCGATCTGGTCCTGACCAAGCCGCCCGGCATCCGACTGGGCCAGCAGGATCAGGTCCCGCACCAGGCGCGACATCGTCTCCGCCGCCATCCCGATCTCCCCCATCGCCTGGTGGTACTCGGCCAGGTCGGGGTGGCCCGACAGGGCAAGGCTCGTGTTGCCCTGGATGATCGTCAGGGGCGTCTTCAGTTCATGGGAGGCGTCGGCGGTGAAACGCCGCTGCTGCTCGATCAGACGCTGCTGCCGCCCGAAGGCGGTTTCGAGTCGTCCCAGCAGGCCGTTGACCGTTTCGGCCAGCTCGGAGAACTCGTCCCTGCCCGTGACCGGAAGCCGCTCGGACAGGTCGCGCGCCCCGATCTGTCCCGCCGCCTGCGTCAGCCGCCGCACCCGTTGCAGCACGCGGTCGGTCAGCCAGGCCCCGCCCAGGCCCGCGCAGAGCAGGGCGACGGGCAGCAGGGTCAGCAGGGCGCGGTCCAGCCCGCGCAGGGCGCGGCCCACATCGGCGAGCGGGTAGGGGACCTGGATGACGCCCTCGACCGATCCCCGCCGGAGGAGCGGGCGCGAGAGGACCCGGATCATCTCGCTGTTTATGACAACGGTAGAGTAGTGGCTCTGGCCTGTCTTGGCAAGCGCGAACGCTGCCGGGTCCCAGAGCGGTTCGACCCGGTGGAAAGGGTTCAGGGAGTGCCCGTCTAGATCAAACCGGCGCGGATGGTAGGGGGACGTGTCGAAGCGCGGGCCATGCTCCTCACGCGGCCCCTCCCCACGCCTTTCCTGCGGCGGGCGGGGATCGAATAGTTGACCAGGCGGGGGATTAGGTGGTGGGCCGGGCTGCTGCCCAGGCGGTGGGCCGGGCCGCTGCCCCGGCGGCGGCCCGGGGGGCGGCCCGTCGTGCCACCTGTCCAGTATCTGGCGCGTGCGCCCGTCAAGTTCCCGGTCCACGGAGGCCATGATGGTGGAGCGGACGAGGGTGCGGACGACGACGCCCAATGCCCCGAGCAATAGGGCCAGGGCAAGGATGTTCCACCAGACAAGCTGGGTGCGGACGGACTGCCGCCGGTGTGTCACGATCCCGCCTCCACGTCCGGTACGCGCAGGGTATAACCCAATCCCCGGATGGTCTGAATCAGCTTGCGTGCGTGCCCGACATCTATCTTCTTGCGGAGCATCCCGATATATACGTCTACCGTGTTGGAGTACGAGTCTTCGTCCATCCAGATGCGCTCCTGGATGACTTCGCGGGTCAGCACCTGGCTCTCATGCGCGGCCAAGGCTTCGAGCAGCTCGTACTCCCGGTGGCTCAGACCGACCTCGACGCCCGCCCGCGTGACCCGGCGCTGGCCCGTATCAATGACTAAGTCGTCCACTTGGATGACCCGCGCTCGATGCACCCGGTCCCGCCGCAGCAGGGCGCGGACGCGCGCCAGCAGCTCAGGGAACTCAAACGGCTTGGGTAAATAGTCGTCCGCGCCTAAGTCCAGCCCCCGCACCCGGTCCGGCACCGTGTCCCGCGCCGTCAGCATCAGGATGGGGATCTGGCTGCCCTGCGCCCGCAAGGCCTCGCACACTTGCCAGCCGTCCAGCCCGGGCACCATCAGGTCCAGGAGGAGGAGGCTGTACCCCTTCTCGCCGAGCATCTCCATCCCCTGCCGCCCGTTCGCTGTCGCCTCCACCAGATAGCCCGCATCCGTCAGGCCCCGGCGGATCAAGCGCGCGATGCCCGGTTCGTCCTCGATCAACAGGATTTTCATGGCCAGATTGTGTCCTTGTAAGATGAAAGGAAGATGAAAGGAAGATAAAAGCGATTGTCCGGTATTTCAATGCCCGGCCTAATTTTCATGCGCTTTTCATGTCCCTCGCTGATACTCTTTCTAATGCGCTCAAATGAGCGATGAGAGAGGGGACAACATGCACAGGATATCCACAGGAACGCGTGCCGCCGCGCTGACGGCGCTGGTCGGCATAGCACTCGCCACCGCCGCCTTCGCCCAATTTGAGGGGCCGCCGCCCGGCCCACCACCGCCGTTTGGAGGCCCGCGCTTCGGTGGCCCCGGAGGCGGACCGGGGCGCGGGATGCGCGGCCCGCGCCCATCCACCGCTGCCAACGCCCCGCTGCCCGCGCTGGCCGCCGGCCTGAAGCTGACATCGGTGCAGCAGGCGGAGATCGCCAAGATTCAGGCGCAATTCGCCCAAAGCCGCCGAATGCTGATGCCCCCGCCGCCCTCCCCCAGCGGGCCGCCGCCTGACCCTGGAGCCATGCGCACCGGGTGGGACCGGATGCGCGGGATGGATCAGGCCGCCGACGCCCGAATCGGGGCCGTTCTGACCGGCCCGCAGCGCGCCGCCCTGCCAACCCTGCTCCGGACGCTGGATGACCTGCGGCTTGCCGGTATCCCCCCCGCCACTTACGGCGCGCTGAAGCTGACCGGGTCCCAGACCGCCCGGATCATGGGCCTTGCCCAAGCCTCTCAGCAGGAGATGCGTGGGGCAATGGACGCCGCCCGCCGCTCCGGCGACTTCGGCTCGGTCCGCCAGACCATGCGGGCGGGGCGTGACCGTCTCGCCTCCCAAGCCGCCGCCGTGCTGACTCCGGCGCAGCGAGGTATCGTGGATAGCTACAAAGCCGCCCACCCACGCCCCCGCTTCGGCGGCCCTCCCGGCGGCTTCGGCGGCCCCCCACCGTTTTAGCAGCGCTTGCCGAGGCTGATGTCATCCGCTGCCCGCCATGGGTATAGAAGCGCCGCAGGATAAGACCCGTGGCGCTTCTGGTCCGGCTTGTGCCCCATTTGATAGGTTTGCCCGGCATTACTATTCTCCTACCTTTCCTTCACTTCCTCCCCATCCCAAGAGCCAAGACCAGCCGGCTCATCCGTTCCTCCTCCCCGCATTTGTTCCTGATCCCAGTCTGATGTCGGCTGGTCGGTGCCCGCGAAAGCTCTTGCGTAACATCAGCAAATGACTTCCTGTGGTTAGCATCACAAAAGTCAGCCGCCAGGGTCCGATTTGAACAATTTTTCTGGTCCGGCATCAAAAAACAGCATCCCTTTACTTGACAAATCGCTCAAATAGTATTATGATGGATGCGTCCATATAGTGGGAGCGGCTGTGGCCACCTCCCGCAAAAGCCGACGATCAAACAGCGCCGACAAACACGCACTGAGCCGGCGGGGATCGGCCGGATTACCAAGGAGGCATAGTACAAACGCACAGCATCGCCCGAGAAGTCCTTATCATTGAACATTCTATCAATGAAGAAAGAGGCCGTAGATGAAACGAAAAGGTTTCACGCTGATCGAACTCCTTGTCGTGATCGCCATTATCGCGATCCTCGCCGCCATTCTGTTCCCTGTTTTCCAGAAGGTCCGCGAGAATGCCCGGCGCATTTCCTGCGCGTCCAACCTGAAGCAGCTCGGACTGGCCGAGACCCAGTATGCCCAGGACGCCGATGAACAATTAACTGGCCCCTACCACTGGGTCGGAGCGCCTTGGACCGGCGACAACAATGCGCGTGTCCACTGGGAAGAGATGCTTTATCCCTTCACGAGGTCGGTCGCCGTTTATAACTGCCCGGACCTGAATGGCAACGTCCTCAACGACGGCCTTGACAAGCACTGTCTTGAGAACCCCAACACCTGTAAGAACGGCGCGGCTTATGCTTGGAATGAGCTGGGCACGAACGGTATCGCCTCGCCGGCCAAACACCGCCCAGGCCAGCCGTTCCCCGGCGACAACTCGAATGAGTACGACCCAGTCCCGCTGTCCGTGATCACCAGCCCCGCCGACACGTTCATGCTGATCGAGTCCCAGGACTTTGATACGGTCTGGACTGCGGAGCAGACCGATGTTCCTGCCGGCACCTATTATGGTGACACCTGGAGTGGTCCCTTCAAACCGGCCAACGCTAACGCCGGGCACCATATCCCCAGCTACCGACATAACGGCTTCGACCCGGCGGGCGGCTTCAACTCGCTCTTCATGGACGGGCACGTCAAGTTCCTGAAGACTAGTGTCAGCAGCACAAACGGCAGACCCTGGTATTGGTACATTGTCAAGCCAGGCACTAACCCCTAATCCGGACATGGCAACGACACTCGAACAACCCGAGTCCGGGAAAGACCAAGTCTCGGAGCCGCGCCGTCCTCGCCGGGTGGGGCGGCTCCTTCTTGGCCTGTTACTCGCCGTGGGCGTCCTCGGCGCGGTGTCGCTGCGCGATGCCTGGCAGGAAACGCAGCGGCGCGAGGCCACCCTGCCGCAGCTCGAACTCATGGCCCGGCGGTCGCCCTCGGACGGACGCCTCCTTGATCTGCTCGGCGGCCGTCTGGTCGAAGCCGGCGAGTATCCGGTCGCCGTCGAGACGTTCCGCCGTGCCCTCGTGGCCGGCAACCAGGACGACGCCGTATGGTTGACGATGGCGGCGACGCGCGCGGCGGGCGGCGATGCCCGCTTCGCCCTGGCGGACTTCTCGCTGGCACTGCGCGAGAATCCACAGTCGCCTGCCCTGCAAGTGGCCCAGGTCCGTGTCCAGAGTTTGGGACGGCATCCCGCGCCGGCCGCGCTGGCGCGGGCGCTCTGTCCAGATGGCCCCGCCCCGCTTATCGCCTCCCTGACACACGGCAGCCGCTTGAATGGTCTGGCCGAGTGGTGGGGGCGGCATCATCCCTCCCAGAGCGGGTTCGCAACGCGCGAGGCGTGGGCGCGCGAATCTCCCGATGACGCCGAGGCGCAACGGCTGTGGGGATTGGCGCTGGAAGACAATCAGCGCCTGCCGGAAGCCGCCGCCGCCCTCAGCCGCGCCGTCGCGCTCGCGCCGAACTCCCCGTCGGCAAACCTGGCGCTGGCCGACCTGATGGCTCGGACGGGGGCATCTTCGAAGGCCATTATCCAATACGTCGCCTGTCTGCGCCTGCGCCCCGACTGGCTTCCCGCCCTGCAAGGGTTGGGGCAGACCGCCCAGCGCGCGGGCATGCCCCGATATGCCCTCCAGGCATACCAAAGGGCGACTCAGACCGCACCCACTTCCGCCGATGCGTGGGTCGGCCTTGGCCGGGCGGGTGCTACCCTCTGGACGCACCACGCCCAAGCGCGGGCTGCGTTCGAGACGGCAGCCCGGCTTGCGCCCGCTCGGACGGACTTCTACGCGGACTATGCGACCGCACTGCGCCAGGACGCTGGCCTGAACGCGGGCGGGGGTGGTCAAATGACCCAGGCGGCAGCCATTCTAAGGCGTCGGCTGGCGGCGGCTCCCGACGATGCCCAATGCCATTATTTGCTGGGGAGCGTCATCCTTAAAGGCTCGCCCTCCCCCACGATGGACGCCGAGGCGGAGGCGGAAACGCGGCGCGCGCTGGAACTCGCGCCCGATCAGCCGCAGGCACAGGAACAACTCGCCCGGCTGTGCCTCGACCGGGGCGATGCGCGCGCAGCGATCCCCCTGCTGACCCGATCCCTGGCTGCCGACCCCGCCAATACCCCGGCTCTGGCGACGCTGGCGCGGGCCTATGCCCGCGATGGGCAGACGGCTCTTTCGGTCAAGACCTTCGCCCAGGCGAAGCAGATCGGCGGCATGATGGACCGCATCCACACCTTGCAGGAGCGCGAGGAGTCCCACCTGCTCGATGCGACGCTCCACGCGCAGCTTGCCGACCTTTACCGACGGACCGGCCAGCCGGACAAAGCCGGTGTCGAGCAGAATACAGCGCGGCTTATCCGGCAGAACCCACAGGAAGCCGCCGCACAGATGGACGCAGTCAAGACCCTGGTCCAAACAGCGCTTCAACCGCGCTAATCTTTCGCGCTCGTCTTTCGCGCTCGTCTTTATCAAGTGCCTCGCAACACATATTCAAGGAGAACTCACTCATGAACTCGCAACAAATCTCGACGCCAGTCGCTATCGCCATCGCTGCCGTCGCCCTGATCCTCGTCCTCGGCGTCGGCTTCTGGTATATGAACCGTTCCGCCGCCGCCGGCGGCGGCTCCGTGGAGGAACGGACGGCTGCCATGAACGCCCAGTTGAAGGCGTCCGGCAGCCAGAAGCACTAGGCCGGAAGCACGAAGGCCGAGGCCGGCTGAAGCCGCCCCAAACAAAGTCAAACCCCGTGCAGGGCACTCAGGCCCACACGGGTTTTTCTCTGTAACGCCTCCCAAAATGGCGAGCTGCTACTGCCCGACCGCCCGGCGCCGCGCCTCGGTCAACTCCTGCGCGATCTGGGGGTCATCCGGCGTCTGTGCCAGGGCGATTTGGTACTCGGTGACGGCGGTCCCGTAAACGCCGTGGCTTGCCGCCAGCCGGGCGAGCTTCAGGTGCGTCTCGCCGTCCGCCGTCAGCCCGGCGCGCAGGAGCAGGCTGGTCCGCTCCGTCACATAGCTTTCCAACTGCTGGTGCCTCCGAGTCGCCTCGGCGGCGTGTTTGGCGTCCCCCAGGCCGCGATATGCCTGGGCCAGTGCGAAGGGGGCTTCCGGGTCATCCGGGGCGCGCGCCTGTGCCCGTTTCAGTTCCCCCGCGGCCTCCGCCCAGCGCTTCTCTTTCAGCGAACACTCCCCCAAAGGCAGGTAGACGGCGTCTAGGTCAGGGCGCAGACGCAGGCCGTTCTGGAGAAAAGTGCGGGCGGCCTCGAGTTCCTCCGGCGTTTCGGCATCCGGCACGAGGACGCTGCCGATGGCGGCCTGCACCGCCCCATCGCCGGGCGCGAGGGCGGCCGCTGCCTGCAAAGACGCCATCGCCTGCGTGCGGCGGTTGAGAGCCATCAGAGCAGATCCCAAGCCGATCTGGGCATGGACCGTCTTCGGGTCTAAAGATAGAGCACGGTGGAAGGCATCCGCTGCCTCCTGAGAATGCCCGGTCGCCAGAGCACTGTCGCCGTAGACCTGCCAGATCTGGGAGTCGTGCGCGTTCAAGCGGGCCGCCTGGAATGCCTGCTCGTAGCAGTGCGACTGGTCATTGGCCCGCTGGAACAGCCGGGCCAGGGCGAGGTGGGCCGCCGCATCGTCCGGGTGCCGCATGAGGAATGCCGTCAGGATCGTGTTCGCCTGGGCGGCGGGGACGGCGGCGGCCCAGGCTAGGTAAATGTCTTCACGGTCCGAGAGGGCGGCGGCATGTTCCAGGGCTGCTGCGGCATCGGCGCTCTGCCCCGCCTGCTGGAGCCGGATGCCAAGGTAATAAGAAACGCGGGGGTCGTCCGGGGCATCGCGCGATGCGTCTTGAAGACGGGCCAGCGACGCCTGGCGCAGCGACTGCTCCCGGCGTGCCGGAGCCGTGGTGAGGTAAACAATCGTGCCGACCAGCACGAGCAGGAGTGGCGGGAAGACAAGCGCCAACGTCTTCAGGGAACGCCGCCGCTCCGTCTTACTGGAAGTCTCAGGTTCCATAATCCGTGTCCTCAGTATACCGCAGGTGCCGGTTGGAGTTTGCCCAGGGTATATCTCCCTTATGAACGAAACTCTCTGGAAAAATATCGCCGCCGTCTATGACCTGGGAGCCTGGAGCACTCCGCCCCAGGCAGTCACGGGCGGCTTGAAGCACCGGCTTTACCAGGCCAGGACGACGCGGGGCGAGTACGCCGTCAAGGTGCTCAACCCGCGCCTCCTGCGGGAGCCGGGCCGGACCGCGCGCTACAAGCGGGCAGAACAGATCGCCCAGGCGGCGGCGCGGGCGGGCTTGCCTCCCATTCCCGCCCTGCCCGGCCCCGACGGGCCGGTGCAGGTGGTAGGACCCGTCACGGTCATGGTATTCCCCTGGCTTTCGGGAACGATTCTTTCTCCCGGTCCCGCCTCCCCCGACGCGGCCCATCAGATCGGCGCTCTGCTGGGGCGGCTGCACGCTCTGGCGCCGGATGTCCACAGCCTGGAGCCTCCCCCATCATGGCACTTCTCCGACGCCTACTGGGCGAGAGCCGTCCGGCAAGGCCGGGAAGACGGCGCGGTCTGGGCCACCGCAGTCGGAGAGGCTTTGCCGGACCTGAAGCGCTGGAGCGCGTCAGCCCACCAGGCGCGGGAGGCTCTGGGGCCAGGCTGGACGGCGACGCACCGGGATATGGACCAGAAGAACGTCTTCTGGAGCGACCTGCATACGCCCTGGCTGCTGGACTGGGAGGAAGCCGGGGCGATGAACCCTGCCCTGGAAGTCATGGGGTCGGCCCTCAACTGGGCCGGGGTGGCGGCGGGGCCGCCCGCTGAGGCGACTTTTCTCGCTTTCCTCGACGGCTACCGCGATGCCGCACCGCTGGACCCTGGCGCCCTGCATCATGCCGCCGTCGCCGTTCTGGACAAGTGGCTGATCTGGCTCGACTTCAACCTGTAACGCTCCCTGCGTGCCGCACACACGCCGCGCCGGCAAGCCTGGTGCGATGGGACAAGGGGTGCCGCGTCCTAGGCCTCCCCGTGCAGGGACGTCCCGTAGGCGTCCCCGATCCCCAGGATCTGCCGCGCGAGGGGCGTGTCGGCCTTCGCCTTTGCCGCCTCGGAGGGTTCGTAGCCTGACCACTGTTTCATCCAGAAGTGGCCGTAGTTGTAGATCAGGACGCGCCGGGGCCGGTCGCTGTCGTTGTTGACGGCGGCGTGGTAGACCCGCCCATTGAACAGGTAGGCATCCCCGGCCTTCCCCATCATTTGGACTGCCCCCGTCGTCCGCCCCGGCTCGCCCATGGGCAGCGGGACCTCGGCGGGGAAGCGGTGACTACCGGGGATCATGGCCGTGCCGCCGGAGTGGGCGTCCACGTCGCTCAGCAGATAGAATACCTTGACCATCAGCGTCGAGAGCGGGTGGTAAACATTGGGCATCCCGACATCATGGTGCCAGCCGGCGTGCGTCCCCGGCGTCCGAGGCGGCGTGATGAAGTAGTCGTTATCAATCATCTGGACGTCGTTCCCCAGAGTGCTTCGCACCAGTGGAAAGACTACGGGGTGCCAGAGCAGACGGAGCAGGGCGTCCTCGTACTCGATGGGCGCCTGTATCTGGTGCAGGAGGTCGCCCCGCGCGCCGGGCAACGACGGGTCCGCCCGCCAGCGCGCCTCTGCCCGGTCGGCGGCGGCGCGGATGCCTGCGAGTTCCTCCCGCCCGAGCGCCTGAGGGATGACTAGGTAGCCGTTCGCCTCATAGAAGAGGCGCTGCGTGTCAGTTAATGACATGGGATTTTTCCTTCTTTCTTCACTTCCTTCGCCGTCGCGGTCCACCCCAAATCCGTCCGCCGCGTTCTCGTCCGCCATGATCTGATTCAAACATGACTGGGCGATGGATTCAGGCTTGCCCCCCATCGCAGTCAAGGCCAGGAGCGCGACCGATAGGAGCAGGGCGGATGCGGAAGACCCACAGATTGAAAACTCCGAAGCACCCATCGTCCAGGGGACGTGAATACAAGAAAAGGCATTCGTACCCATAAAGCCATTCTCCGAGCGTCTCGCCTAAGGCCCTTTATAGGCTCGCAGGCGAGCTCCGAATATAAATTTTAGTATACCTCGACTGCAAAAGAACCGAACGCCGCCGACGTTGACAAACGGGGTCGGCTGTGTTAGAGTTTCTTATCCATCGCGGTGCTGGGGCTGTGGAAATCCCCGGCACGATCATCCAGCAGGAACCCATGCTTAACACCCACCTCCTAACGCTCCTTGCCGCCTTCCTGACCCTCCTGCCCCTGGCTGCCTGCAGCCAGCAGAAAGAAACGCCCATGCCCACATCCGGTCTCACGTCCGCCGCCGACATTGCCGCCCTGATGCCCCGCCATGGGACCGTCAGCATCAAGCCTGCCGACAACTGGGAGGATGCCCTTGCCGCCGGCAACGGCACAATGGGCGCGCTGCTCTACGGGGACCCGCGCCATGATACGCTCATCGCCGATCACTGCAAACTCTGGCTGCCCGCCGGGTCGCACGAGGTCCTTCCCAACATGGGGCCGGTCCTGCCGGAGATGCGCCGCATCATCGGCGCGTCGGGGTATGATGCCGGGCAGAAGTTCTTTTTAGATACCGCCCGCAAACAGGGCTGGGGTGGTCACCTCGTCTGGACCGATGCCTTCCACCCCGGCTTCTTCCTCAAGATCGAGCAGCCGGAAACGGGTGCCATCACAGACTATGCCCGCATCGAGGACTTCGCGACCGGCGAGGTCTGGGCGCGCTGGCATACCGACGCAGGCGATTTCGCGCGCCATCTCTTCGTTTCCAAGCCCGACAACGTCATCGTTGTTACGACGACCGGCCCGAAGGGCAAAGTCTCCCTGAGCGCGGCGATGCAGCCCGTGGACAACGCCTTGATCGAGTCAACGGTCATCCATAACACGGGCCTGATCACCTGTCACAATGTTTATGTCCACGGCAAGGGTGGCTACGATGGGGCCATCCGCGTCGTCGCCGAGGGCGGCGCACAGACCAGTGACGGCCACTCCGTCTCGGTCGTGGGGGCCAACTCGGTGACTCTCCTCATGCGGATACTGCCCTGGAAGACTCCGTTGCCGGGCAGCCAGGCGTGGCCCAACTCACCCGATAACCCAGACTTTGCGCGCGCCATGTCTCCCACTCGGAACACGGTTCAGGTCTCTGGGAAAGCCTATGACGCCCGGTGGATGGACGCCCTGACGCATGACCTAAACGCGCTGCCGTCCGGGTGCGATGCCCTGCTCAGGCCGCATACCGCCGCCTGGGGCAAGCTGTTCAGCCGCGTCTCGGTGGACTTGGGCGGGACGTCCGCCGAGCGCGGGATGTCGTCCGAAGCCCTGCTGGACCTGGCCCAGAAGGAGCAGCGGCTGCCACCTGCCCTGCTGGAGCGGATGTATGATGCGGGTCGTTACGTCTTCCTCTGCTCGGCGGGGCCGGAGACGCCGCCCAACCTGTTCGGTATTTGGACCGGGACATGGCACCCGGCCTGGTCAGGCGACTACACGACCGACACCAACTTGCAGCTTGACACTGAATTGGCGTACAGCGCCAACTTGGCCGAGTGCATGGACGGCTACTTCAAACTCTGGGACAGCTACATTCCCGACTTCCAAAGGAATGCACACGACCTGTACGGCTGCCGCGGTATCCTGACCGGCAGCCGCGCCTCCAACAATGGCCTGGCCCTGCACTGGGACGGCGGCTGGCCCGGAAACCTGTGGACGCCCGGCGCCCCCTGGATCGCGCACTGGTACTATGATCACTACCAATATACGGGCGATAAGGCCTTCCTGCGGGACCGTGCCCTGCCCTGGATGGAGCAGTGCGCGCTCTTTTATGAAGACTTTTTGAAGGGGACTGAGGACGCGGCCGGCCATTACACCTTCCGCCCATCCTTCTCCGCCGAGAACGGCTGGGGGGACAATACCTCGCAGGACATCGAGATCGCACACGAACTGCTGACGAATTTGATCGCGGGCTGTGAAATCCTGCACGTCAACCCCGAGGGTGTGACGCGCTGGAAAGCTTTGCTTGCGAAGCTGCCGCCGCTGCTGATCAACGAGCAGGGGCAGCTTAAAGAGTGGTCGAACCCGACCCAGGGCGAGCAGAATGACCACCGCCACCTGATGCACCTCTACGGTGCCTTCGAGAGCGGCCAGTTCAGCGAGGAGGCCGACCCCAAGCTGTTCGAGGCCGCCCGCGTCGCCCTGCACAACCGCGTGGCGGCGAGCACCGAAGACGCCACCCATGGCTTCATGCACACCGGCCTTGCGGCAGCCAGCCTGGGCCTGGGTGATTTGGCCTTTGCGCGTGTCGAGCTGATGGCGAAGCACCGCTCGATCTACCCCAGCATGGTGGACGGTCATTTCGGCGGCCCGCGCACGCTCTGCGATGATGGTAACGGCGCGACACCCGAAATCGTCAACCGTATGGTCGTCCAGTCGCGGGTCGGCCGCCTGGAACTCCTGCCCGCCCTTCCGACCACCTTGCCGCACGGCACACTGAGCGGCACGCGCGCACGGGGCGCAATCACGGTCAACCGCGTGACCTGGGACATCAAGGCCGGTACGCTCTCCGCCGTCCTGACCTCGGACGCGGCCCAGACGCTGGCCCTCGTGCTGCCCCCCGGTGCCATCATAGACGGCCTGACCGTGGACGGTGCGGCCTGCCTGGCGACGGCGCAGGGAGTCCGCAAGCAGGGCTGCACCCTGCACCTGCCCAAAGGCCGAGCCGTGACGGTCAACGCCCTTTTCCATCTCACTGGGGCCAAAGATGCCGCCTGAGAATGCGGGCGGATCGCCCCCTCGCCCCCAACTCTGTGGGGACTGGAAAGACACGCTGCGGCCTTCCTGGTTCCTGTTCCGGCTCCCCCAGAATCGGGGGCTGAGGGGCAATCTGCTCCTCCCCCTCTGCCTGATAGCCGCCTTGATCGCCGCCGGTGGCTGCCGCAACCCCGCCCACTGCGCCCCCGTCTTCGTCCGCAGTCAGGGAACGCGGATGATGCTCGGCAACTTCCCGTTCCAGCCTCGTGGCGTCAACTTGGGTAATTGGCTGGTCCCGGAACCCTACATGATGGGGGGAGGCCACTCCAACGAGCAGATCCGGCAGGCACTCCAAACCGCTGCGGGAAGCGCGGCGAACTTCGAGACCTGGCGGGCCGCTTGGCGCGACAACTACGTCACGCGGGCAGACATTCACCGTATCAAAGCGCTCGGCTTCAACACCGTCCGCGTTCCGCTCGATTGGCGTGACTTTGCAAGCGGCGCCTCGTCCGTCGGCTTCCGCTCGCTTGACCCTCTGCTGCTCTGGTGCCGGGCGGAAGGCGTTTACGTCCTCCCCGACATGCACGTCTACCCGGACACCGTGGAGAAGGGGAGCGTATTCGTCCGCTCCGAGACGGAAGGCAATCCTGATCTCGACTTGGTCAAAGCCGCCTGGGTGACGGCTGCGCGGCACTATCGGGATAATTCCAACATCCTGGGCTATGACCTGCTCAACGAGCCGCCCGGCTACCACGACGAACGTCTCCGCCCTACCTATGTCCAGATTCGGAACGCCATTCGCACCGTAGACACGCACCACCTGATTGTGATTGAGCCGAACGTCTTCTCCGACCTCGGCACGCCTGGCCACTGGTTCCTGGGCAAACCCATTGACGCCGACATGGTGATCGCACCCCACTTCTACGGCGGCGATGTACCTGTGACCATTGATGCCGACCTGCCGACAGCCGCCAACCACTACAATGGCCGCAAGTACCTGAGCTGGCTATACGCGCGTGACAGCCACATCCCATTATTTGTCGGCGAGATGGGGGAGAACAGCGACGATTGGCTCCGGCGCATGGTCCGTCTGTGGCGGATCGGCAAGGACGGCATCACGGCGGGCGTCCTCTACTGGACCTACAAGAAGCCCGGCAATGCGGGCGGCGACCTCGTCACCGTGCCCTGGACGCCCGGCTGGGAAGCCATTCGGCACTACATTCAGGACGGCGGCACGCCGCCGCCCAACGGCTACAAAGCGATGATGGACATGGCCGCCGCCACGAACACGAGGTACGAAGTCTTTCACCCGAACATCGCCAACGCCCTGCGCGGAGACGCGCCGAGGTGATGGCGCGAGGAGGAACACGATGAAGATGGGCGAACACAAGGTTCGCCCTCGCGGCTGTTCACCCCTGAACAGTGCTTTCTTCCGCCGGCCCCGCGAAGAACGTGTAGCCGCCCAGGTCAAGCGTGCCGCCCGGCGCGGTCCAGCCAGCGCGGCCCACCTCGTGCGGCAGGCAGTGGCGTTCGGCGCAGGCTTGGAACAAGTCCTCGATCCCGCTGATTGCCGTCAGGCGGCCGTCCTCGCCGGAGGGCAGGATGTCGAGGAATTGCGGCGGGATGTCACGCACCGACGTTGCCTCGGACGCCCCATTGACGGCCACCAGATGCGCCCGTGCCATGGCCAATGTCGCGACCGGCTGCGCGTCGGGGATGCCGCGCACGAGATGGACGAACCGGCGCAGCATGTGCGTCCGAGACTCCTCCCGCAGAGAGAAGGTCTGCGTCCCGCGCGGCGTCCTTATCTCCGCCTGCGCGCCCGCCTCATAGTGGAGGCTGCCCCCTGTGCCCTCCATGACGATGCGCGGCGGGCGGGTCTCGCGGCAGGCGTGGGTCAGCAGGACGAGGAGGGAGGTGCCTGCCTCGGTGGTGAGCCGCAGCCCGCAGGTGTCGTAAGTCTCGATGGAGTTGGCGCGGTACAATTCGGCCTCAACGCGGGTGGGAACAGCAGAGGCGTCTTGGGAGTCGCCCAGCAGGAACAGGGCGAGGTTGAGGAAGTGGGCCAGCGCATTGCTCGCTGGACTGTCCATCACCCATGCCCCGCCCTGATGCCGGCGTCCGGCCCAGGCGGAGCGGGCATAGTAGCGGCTGTCACGCGGCCAGCAGGCGGTCAGAGTGACGGAGCGAACTGCACCGATCTCGCCCTCCAGCAGCGCCCGCTTGAGCGCCGGCGTCGTCGGCTCATAGATGTCCTGGAAGCCGATAGCCACCGGCAGGCCCGTCCGGTTCTGGGCGTCCTGCATGGCGTCCAGGTCTTGCACGCAGCCCGCCGCAGGTTTCTCGCATAGCACGGCGAGGCCCGCCGCCAATGCCTCCTCGGTGTAGGGGCGGTGGAGGGGAATGGGCAGCGGCAGCCAGACCGCCTCGGCGGGGAAGGCCAGTAGGTCCTCCCAGCGCGTGAGGAGGGGGACGCCCGCCGCTTTCAGTTCGGCGGCCAGCGCGGGATGAGCGTCTGGGTCCGGCTCACAGACGGCGGCGAGCCGGACGAGCGGCTCGCCGCCATCATCGTCGAAGTGATCGTCGTCCGGTCCGGCCCGGCTCTGTTCCAGCAGCAGACGGCAGATGTGACCGGCATAGCCGCCCAGACCTGTCGTGCTGATGAGCATCTGTCCGTCCATGACTTTGCGGCGTGGCGTTGACTTTTCCATTGCTGAAGTTTACCTGGAAACGGGCTACGACACCATGATCGTGATTGACTTGAAGTAGGTCGCTGCGCCG
>JANLUQ010000489.1:0-6084 GCA_031363565.1 Armatimonadota bacterium
CTTTACGAAGGGCAAGCCGAAAACTTAGACACCTTTATTATACCCGAAGAGAAAAGACATACCTAATCTATTTGGGCAATTCCTCCCCCGCCTAAAGGCATGGGGGTCTCCTTGCCTACGTTATCGAAAGGTTTATTATGAGTCACAGCGGCAGGGTCTGCGTCTGCCCCGTATCTGCCGAGCGCAGGCCCGCCTCCAGGATCTCCTGCGTGTCCCGGCTGACCTGGGCGGAGCAGAAGCCCTCGATGGCCGCTCCCGTTTCGAGGCAGTGCAAAAGGTATTCGGGGCCGTTGCGATGGGGCGCAGTGGGGGCGGCAGGCGTGATCGTCTCAGCAGGGTGGCCGGGCCGCTGCCACACTACCTTGTCGCCTGCGACGGACAGCGAGCCGCCCGTGCCGTAGGCAATGGGGTTCGCGCCCTCGGCGTAGGGAACGGTCTGCGTCCAGGAGGCCTCGGCAACGCCGAAGGCGTGGGCGTACTTCATCAGGATGATGGCGTTGTCGTCGGGGACCGGATAGTCTTTGACGAAGACCCCGCGCATCCCCGTCACCTGGGGTGGAACGCCCAGAAAACGGGCGTTCATATTGGCTGAGTAGCCGCAGTAGTCCATCAGAGCGCCCGCGCCGTTCTTCTCGGCGTCGTACAGCCACTCGTAGAAGAAGGGGTCGCAGCCGATCTCCTTGGGGCCGTTATGCGCCGACCGGTACTTGAGGTAGGTGATGGCACCGATGTCGCCAGCCAGCAGGCGCCGCTCCCACTCCTGGATCGCCGGGGACCAGGCCGTCGGCCAGTTGATCAGCAGGCGCGTTCCCGCCGCCTCGGACGCCCGCAGCATCCGGTCGGCCTGCGCCAGTGTCGCCGCCATCGGCTTCTCGCTGATGACGTGGATACCCTTGGCGGCGCAGACCTCAACGATGTCCGCGCCGACGCTGTTCTCCGAAGCGGCCTGCACGATGTCCAGATCTTCTTTCTCGAGCATCTCCTGCCACGAGTCGTAGACCCGCGCGATGCCGGCGGCCTGCGCCCGCTCCCGCAGGGGTGCATTCACGTCGCCTGCCGCGACCAGTTCCACGTTGGGCAGTGACTTCCAGTGCCCCAGCTCGCCCCAGACGTGGTCATGCACCAGTGCCGCCACGCCGACTTTATATGTTTTCGCCATGCTGCCCCTCCTCGCACCCTTGCTTCTGTCTATTTGCCCGTAAAGATACGCGGGCTGTCACCGATTCTCCTTTGCCCCTTGCACTTCGGCACGATTTGCTTTATAATAAATGTGTGAATCGGGGCGGGGCGGTGAGTCGGCCCGCGCGGAAGGAACACGAATGAGTTTCTCTTATGAAAATAGAAGCGTGATGCGGCGCCTGTGGCTGGTCGGCGCGGGCGTGATGCTGGCGGCGATGCTGGCCGGATGCGGCGGGGGCGGAGGCAGCAACGGGAACAGCGGCGGCGGCACGACCGGCACTGGAACGACAGGGACCGGCACCGGGACAACAGGAACAGGCACGGGGACGACAGGAACCACGGGAACGACCGGCACCACGGGAACCAATTCCGGCGGCAATAACCCACCTGTGCCGCCCATCCTTCCCTTTGTACGCAAATGATTGCACGTAAATGAGTCTCCGCAGCCTGCGCCTGCTGCTGGCCCTGGTAGGGGTCGCGTTTGTTGGCCTCACCGCCTGGTCCCTGCGCTACTTCTCTCAATACCAGCCGCTTACCGGCCTGGGGCAGAATTACGCCCAGGCCGATCTGTCTCAGGTCGGCTTGGAGGCGGGGGATGTCCTCGTGATCGCGCATGAGCAAGGGCGGCGGCGCTGGCGCGTGTCGGCCCGGACACTCACCTTGAGCCGCGACCGGCGCACCGTGGGCGTGGATGGCATCCGACAGGGAATCCTTTATGACGCGGGCGGCAGGCCGGAGGTCTCCCTGACCGCCGGCCACGCCCTCTACCAGACGCAGTTCGGCCAGATTGGCGCGGGACCGGTCGGCACCCTGCGTGTGGACGGCGGCGTTCGGGCTGTCCTTCTCAATGCCCGTCGTCCTGTCCTGATGAGCCAGGCATTGGTTTGGGACCCGCTCCGCAGCGAGTTGACCAGCCCCGGCCCGCTTACGGCCACCGTTCCCCGGCTGTCGGTGACGGCGGGGAACGGCTCCTACGACAAGCCAACCGGCGCGGCATCCGCGCCCGCGCACGGCACTCTGCGGCTCGGCGGCAGTGTTCGCGCCCTGCTCCACACCCCGCAGGGGCTGGTCACGCTGGCCTGTCCCGGCCTGACCTGGGCCGCCGCCCAGGACACGGTCCGAAGCCAGGGGCCGGTGACGGCACTCATTCCCGGCGGCCAGGGGACGGCGACGGTCGCCGCCGCCGAGGCGAACACGAAGACGGGCGACTTGACCCTGCATGACTTCCGGGGAACTTGGCGGCTGCCTAAAGGGGTAGAATGACCATCATGCGTACCCTGCGACCACTCCTCCAGCGACCATCTCTTTGGGGTGCCCTTCTTTTGGCTGCCGCACCCGCACTGCTTCCGGCCCGGACCGGCGGGACAGTGTGCGCTGCCCCTGTGCACGCTGCCAAGCCCCCCGGCAATGTTGGCATGCAGGTCGGTCTGACCAAGTATCTTGCCGATGGGCGCTCGACCGCGTTGAGCGAGGGCGTTCAGTTCACCCAGGACGATACGGTCATGAGGACCGATCACGTCACTGCCCTGCACGACAAGGACGGAAGCCTCTTGAACGCCGACGCTCCCGGCCCAGTCCATCTGTATGACCCGCAGGACGATCTGACTGGGCTGCGCGGAACGATAGACTTCACCAGCCACCTCGCGAAGCTGATGGGCGATGTCGTCCTGCGGGTCACGCCCGGCAAGCGCGAAGCAGAAGCCGCACAAGGCTCGCCGCGCCGGCAGTTCAAGGACCCGGCCACGCTGACGTGCGCCATGATGACCTATGATTATCGGCGCAAGGTCGGCAAGATCCCCGGCCCGCTCACAGTCCGCCAGATCATCCAGCGCAAGGAAGGGCTGCTGACCCGCACCCTCACTGCTGACACCGGGCTTTACAGCGGGCGAGCGCAGACTATCCTTCTGGCCGGCACAGTCAAAGGGGAGGACAGCGATGGTAACATCATCAATGCCGACACCCGTGCCAGCGGCAAGCCCATCGTCATTTATATCAAAGAAGGGGCCGAGTACCTCAGCGTCCCGTTCAAGACCACCGGCATATTCAAAGTGAAGCCCCAAGCGGATGACGGCAAGGAGGGCGGGGACGGCCTGGATGAAATACCGCCTGCTCCGCCCGCGCCCGCGTCACCCTCTGGCAGCGCGCCCAATACCATTACGAACGTTGCGCCGCCTGTCCCTGCCTTGACACCTCCGACGACCCCGCCGGCGGGTACAGGCAAGTCGTGAGCGACATACTGCACGGGATCGCCGCCCGGCCCGGCGTCGCCATCGCGGTCGCCGCCCGCCTCCATGACGACTTCGGGGTGCCGAGCCTTGCCCCCGAGCGCCTGCGGCGGCTCGGCGAGCGCCTGCGCTCTTACGGCGTCGAAAACCCCGAGCCGGAGCAGATCATCATCGTCGCCGACCGCATCCCGCCCGCCTTCTGGCTGGCCCCCCTGCCCGGTATCCAGGTCGTCGGCTTGGCCGCCGCACACACATCGCTTCTGGTGCCGCCGCCCAACCTGCCCGTCGTGCTGGGGCTGGATAAGGCCGCCCTGGACGCCATTGAGGAGGATGACATCCTGATCGTGGACGGCGACCGAGGCCGCGTCTATGTCGCGCCCGATGCCGCCACCGTGGCCCGCTACCAGTCCCCCTTCCTGTCTACCCGCCGCTTCTTCCTGGAAGGCTCCCATCTGCCCGCCCGGACTGCCTCAGATAACCGGCTGATCACAGTCCTCTGCTCCGCCCAGACTCTGGCCGAGGCTGAGGAAGCGATGGCCTCCGGCGGGGACGGCCTGGTCGTTCCCGCCGGCAACGACTTTCTGGGGTCCGAGGCCCTGCCGCAGACGGCGGGCGAGCAGGCGCAGATGCTGGGCGACTTGGCCCGGATCATCGGCGGCCAGCCCCTATATCTGGACATCCCGCCGGAGCGGCTGGCCTTGACCGCCCTGGCGCGCGGCGCGGCCCGCCTGTCCCTGCACCTCATCCTGCGGGACTGGGACGAGCGGCCCGACCTTCAGGAGCGCATCGAGGAGATCGAGGCCGCCTTGGAGCAGGACGACGCTCTCTTTGGCCGGGTGAAGCTTGAAGCCGGCCTGGACGCAGCAGGCGACGGGAACGACCTGCCCGAGTCGTTGGACGGCTTCGCGGGCGTGTTCGTGACCGGGAGCATTTTGGACGCCTCTTGGGACCGCCTGCTGCCCGCCTCGGGTCAGGCGCGGCGCGCAGGCAAGCCGATCACGGTCGCCCTCGACGGCGACTGGTGGCCACAGGTACTGAGCGAGGCTGTGGGCATGGGCTTCAGCCGGCTCATCGTCCCCGCCGCCGCCGTCGCCGATGTTAAGGACGCCGTCCGCGAGCTGTGACGTATCGGATCTGCTGTGACGTATCGGGGGTGTGGAAAGCCCCAGCACCGCATGACACCCTCTTGTGACCATCCCCCTTTTATGACCATCCCCCTCGCCATCACCACCGCCGTCAAGCCGGGCATCGCCATCGAGGCGCAGGCGAAGAGTCTTGCCGCCGAGATTGGGGCACCCTTCATCCCGCGCCTCGGTCGTCCACTGCCCCAGATCTTTGACACCGCTGGGGCCGACCGCCTGCTGATCGCCGGTGCGGACCACCTGCGCCTGCGGGACCGTGCGACTGGGACAGAATACTATTTCCACCCTAACATGTTCCTCATCCGCGGCTCCAATGTCCTGCGCGGCGTGCCGGACCATTTCCTTCAAGCGACAGGCCTGGGCTCCGGGGACAGCCTGCTGGACTGCACCCTGGGATTCGCCTCGGAAGCAGCCCTGGCTTCCTTCACCGTCGGCGAGAGCGGCCAAGTCGTCGGCCTGGAAAGCATTCCCGAACTGGCTGCCGTCGCGCGCGCCGGCGTCCAGGACTTCCCCATACCCAGCGCCGTCCTGGGTGCCGCCCTGCGCCGCGTCCATGTCATCACCGCTGACTACAGCGCCTATCTGCGCGGCTGCGAGTCGCAGTCGTTCGACGTGGTTTATTTCGACCCCTTCTTCGACAAGCGGCTGACCGGCTCCGAAGCCTCAGTCAGCCCACTTTTCGTCTTCGGCAACCCCGCCCCACTCGACCCAGACGCCGTTCGAGAAGCCTGCCGCGTCGCCCGCCGCCGCATCGTTATCAAGCACCCGCGCCACGAGCCGCTGCCCGCCGAAGTGTCGGCCCGAGTCACCGCGACGGTCGGCAGCCGCAAGAGCCGGCTGGTATATGCGGTGATTGTCGCGTAGGACCCCGCCTCGCTGCAAGCAGCACAGCGGCCTCCTCACCCACCCGTTTCGGGAGGGGAAGCCGCTTGCATCGGGGTGGGTTCCCACACGACAATCACCATGTTTTAGGGTACAATTACAGTGTACATTCATCGCCACAGGACAAGGTTTAGGACTTAATGAGCGATTTAGACGAGTTTTATGGACCCAATGCTGGGTATGTGCTTGACCTTTACGACCGCTACCAGCGAGACCCGAACGCGGTAGACCCTGCCACTCGCGCCGCCTTTCAGAACTGGACTCCGCCTACCGAGCCGGTCCATCGCAACGGAACCGCCGCGACACTTGCCCCCCCAGCCGCCTGTCCCCTCCCCACCACGCCGCGGCGGGCTGCGCCGTCCCTGGACGTGATGAAGGTCGTCGGCGCGGCCCGCGTCACGCGGCTGGTACGCGAGATGGGGCACCTGACGGCTCATATTGACCCGCTCGGCAGCGAGCCGCCGGGCGACCCTAATCTCCAGCTGGCAACGCATGGCCTGACGACCGAAGACATGGCCGCACTCCCACCCACCGTCGTCGGCGGCCCACTGGCCGAGGGCGCGGCGAACGCCCTGGATGCCCTGGGCCGGCTGCGTCAGGCTTATTCCGGGTCCATCGGTTATGAGGACGGCCACCTACAGTCATCTGAGGAGCGC
>JANLUQ010000496.1:0-9629 GCA_031363565.1 Armatimonadota bacterium
GGGTTAGGGGCCTGCCCCTAATGTTCAGAAAAACCGCATGTCCTGGAAAACACCAGTTGCCAGGCAGCGCACATACTGGTCCGTGATGACGACGCTGAACAGACTCAGCCAGGCCCACAGCGCATGGTTCTCGTTTAGATGCGTCACCCGCTCCCAGACGCTGTGCTGGACCTTCGCCCCCGCCGAGCAGGAGAAGCAGTTGGAGCAGCCGCCGGACAGATGCCGCCAGGAGTGGCAGGAGAACGTGTACAGACTCAGCAGGACGATGTTCACCAGGAACACGAGCGAGCCTAGCCCCATGCCGAAATGCCCGCCGAAATCGAAGGCCAGCAGGGTGTCCCACCACAGAATGACCAGGATGACGACCGCCCCGTAAAAGGCGTAGCGGTGGAGGTTTTGCAGGACGAAGGGGAATGCGCGCTCGCCGGTATAGTTCTTGCGCGGCGCGATCTCGCCGACGGCGCAGGCGGGCGGGTCCCAGAAGAAGGCGCGGTAGTAAGCTTTGCGGTAGTAGTAACAGGTCGCCCGGAAGAACAAGGGGAAGGGCAGAATGAACAGGGCGGGCGAGAAGTGCCGGCCCAGCACGGTCCATCGAGTCACGATCTCGGGCGAGTAGAACGGCGACAGGTACGGCCCGACCCGGTAGTGGGCATTCTCGAATGCCCGCCAAGTCGCGTAGACGGCGAAGCCGCCGAGGACGAGGGCGGTGAGGAGGGGCTGTACCCACCAGGCATCGCGGCGGGTCATCTTGGGCGGCGGGACCGAAGGGCGAGGTGGACGGTCGGCGGTCGGAACTTGCAGTTCTTTCAGGGCCATGCGTGGTCTTCCTCCGCGTGAGTGTCCTGCCGCTGGTGGGTAGGAGACTATATTGCGAAGATTATAACATGACCGCCGATAAAAAGCAAGGAGGCGCAGGAATACGAAGAGAGGCCGCCGGGGGTTACCCCCAGCGGCCTCTCCTGCTTCTCTAGCCTAGCGCCACGTCGCCGCGGCCTAGCGCCACGTCGTCGCGCCCGCGCCCTGAGCAGAGGCGGGCAGGTCGGGGGCGCCGATGATGGTCTCGACGCCAAGGTATGCGTCCAGCTCCTCGTTGGTGTGCCGGTGCGCCCACTGGGCGAACCTCTCCTCGCCCACGCGGGTCTCCTGGAAGCGCTTGATGACGTTCCCCAGGGCATACTTGACCTTCTCGGCGGGGACTTTGCGGTGGATAGCGCGGGTGAACGAGGGATGTGCGCCCAGGTCGCCGCCGAGGTGGACATCGTAAGCCTCCACCTGTGAGCCGTCGTCGAGCCGGGCGAGGCAGCCCTGTAGTCCGATGTCGCCGACATGGTGCTGGGCGCAGGAGTTCGGGCAGCCGTTCATGTTGATCTTCAGGCCGCGCTCGTAGGGATTCGGGGCGACCTCTTCCAGATGCGCGACGACCTCTTTGATCCGCAGCTTGGTCTCGGTGATCGCAAGGTTGCAGAACTCGATGCCCGTACAGGCCATCGCGCCGCGCCGGATGTTGGGAACGTCCCAGGCGAAGCCCGCCGCCGCGAGGTCCGCCTGAGCGGCAGGCAGGTCCTCGGTAGCGATATGGGGGATCAGCAGATTCTGGACGTTGGTCGTGCGGACCTCGCCGCCGCCGTACTTGTCGGCGACATCGGCGGCCTGACTCATTTGCGTGTCGGTCATTCGGCCGGCCAGAATGCACAGGCCGATCCAGTTCAGGCCGGGCTGGGACTGGGCATGGACGCCGATGTGGTCGCGGTAAGTGTCATCGGAGAAGGCGAAGTCCGGCGCGGCTGGGTCGGGCGTCCAGTCGAGCTTGGCGCGCACTTCAGCGGTGAACTTCTCCGGCCCCCACTCGGCCATCAGGTACTTGAGCCGGGCGCGGGTGCGCTTGGCGCGGAGCTGTTCGGCATCGCGGTAGCACTCGGCGATGGCCCGCATGACATCCACGATCTCACCGAGTTCGGTCGCTGGGACGAAGATGTCAAGCTGCTGCCCGAAGAAGGGCTGGAGCGAGAGGCCGCCGCCGACGAAGAAGTGGTAGCCGACCACGCCGTCCGAGGGCCGCTTGTGGGCGATCAGGGAGGCGTCATTGATCTGTGGCAGCGTGCTTTGGACGGGGGAGCCTTCCACGGCGATCTTGAACTTGCGCGGCAGGTCGCCGAAGTCGCGGTTCAGGTGAAAGAAGTTCTGGATGGCATCCACGGCAGGCCGGGTGTCTACCAACTCCTGCGGATCGAAGCCCGCAGCGGGGGAAGAAGTCAGATTACGGGTGATGTCGCCGCATGCGCCCGCTGTGGTCACGCCGACGGCGGCGAGCCGGGCGAAGATGTCCGGCATGTCCTCGATGGTGAGCCAGTGGAGCTGGATGGTCTGGCGCGTGGTGATGTCGCTGATGCCGCGCGCATAGATCTTGGTCAGGTCCGCGACGGTGCGAAGCTGCTCGGTCGTCATGCGCCCGCCGGGGACCTTGATCCGCAGCATGAAGTGGCCCTCGTTGGGCCGCTGCTGGTACACGCCGTACCACTTGAAACGCATGAAGTCGCCGGGGTCAATACTGCCGAAGCCGGACTCGGCATACCGATAGATATCGGCCAGCACGTCCAGCCCTGCCTTTTCCTTCTTCAGCCGCTCTTCTTTGGTTATCTTGACTTCGCTCATGTGAGGTTCCCTGCTAATTGCTATTCCCTAGTAAACTAGTTGCCAATGACCCATTATACTTTGGTGGGCGCGTTCCTGTCAACGTAGACTCTCCCTTTAACCGCGCAGGAGCCGAAAAAGTGCCCGGGGGCGACAGTGCTTTCTTGCGAAACATACAGGGCGGCGTTTGGCGCTCTCCTGTTCAGGGTAGATAAGCGCAGGTCGGCCTCCGATGCAGGACGCTCACAGCGCGCCGCAGAACTTTTGCCGCGAGGACTTTGTTGAACGATTTTCACGAACAGTTTGAGATCACAGCCCATCCCCAGAATGCCGGACAGGCGCGGGAGCGCATCCGCGCGCTGGCCGCGCGGGCCGGCCTGAGCGGATTAGACCTTGCCGATGTGGAGATCGCGGTCGGCGAGGCTGTCACCAATGCCATCCTTTACGGCTCGCCGACGGCGGCCAGCCACATCGTGATCATCGGCGGGCTGGGCGATGGTGCCTTCTTCGTCGAAATCCACGACCAGGGCCACGGCTTCGACCCTTCCACTCTGCATGCGAACGAAGACACGGACGCACTCGGCGGGCGCGGCATCCATCTGATGCAAGCCCTGATGGACGTGGTGGAACTGCATCATAACGGGGCAGGCATGACCGCGCGCCTCTGCAAGCGCCTCCCCTGATGCCTCATTTTCCGGGCCGTTTCTCCCCTGCCCCTTGACAGCCGTTCTCCCTTCCGCTACAATAGCAATGCGGCCCACTGCGCCTGTGTCCTATGGAAGAACAATCCTCGCCGGAATTACGCCTGTCCGATTTCGACTATCACCTCCCCGCCGACCGGATCGCGCAGACGCCCCTGGAGCCGCGCGACGGCTCGCGCCTGCTGGTCCTCGACCGGGACGGCGGCGCCATCACACACCGACATTTTTTCGATCTGCCCGAGTATCTCAACCCCGGCGATGTGCTGGTGCTCAACGACACCCGCGTCTCCGCCCAGCGGCTCTTCGGCGCGCGGCCCGGCCACCCCGCCGAGCGCATCGAGGCGTTTCTGACTCACCGGGTCGCCGAGGGCTTGTGGTCTGCGCTGGTGCGACCGGGGAAAAAGATGCTGCCAGGCACCGTGGTGGAGTTCAGGGACGGCCTGACGGCCCGAGTCGTCGAGAAGACCGATGACCGGGGTGGGCGTCTCCTCCAGTTCCAGGCGCCGCCCGGCGTCTTCGTGGAGGACTCCATCGCCGCGCATTCGCAGGCACCCCTGCCGCCATACATCGAGACACCCCTGCCGCCGGACCGGCGCGAGCGGTATCAGACGGTCTACGCCGACGTGAGCGGGTCGGCAGCCGCGCCCACGGCGGGCCTGCACTTCACCCCGGAACTGCTTGCCCGCATCGAGGCGCGCGGCGTCGGCATCGCCCGCGTCACCCTCCATGTCGGCCTGGGGACATTCCGGCCCATCGAGTCGGAGGATGTCCGAACCCACCGGATGCACGCCGAGCGCGTCACGGTCGGAGCGGAGGCTGTCGAAGCCGTCAACGGCGCGCGGGGGCGGGTGATTGCGGTCGGCACGACCTCGGCCCGCACCTTGGAGAGCGCTGCTCTCGGCCCGCGCCGCATCGGGCTGATGGATGGCGAGACCTCTTTGTATGTGACGCCGGGTTACCAGTTCCAGGTCGCGGACGCCTTGGTGACCAATTTCCACATGCCGCGCAGCACGCTGCTGCTGCTGGTCAGCGCGCTGGCAGGCACGGACGCGATCCGCCGCGCCTACCGCGAGGCGCTGGACGAAGGCTATCGTTTTCTGTCGTTCGGCGATGCCATGCTGATCATCTGATTTAGGACACTGTAGGACACTAAAGGGGTCTGGCTCTTGCGTAACGTTCAGGACTGGAACAAGTATGTGGATATGCTGGGGAAGGCGGTCGCCAAGAAAACCCCCGCCTCAACCGCGCCCCGGAACGGCGTCAGCCCGCCCATCGGCTTAGATCCTCTCCGGGAAATGCGCCCTGAGCCTGACGCCGCGCTCGCCCCGCCGCGCCGGGGGCGCGGGCCGCGCAAGGAGGAGACGCGCGAAGAGCTGCTGCGGCGGCTGGTGGACCCGACGCTGACCTTGGAAGAGACCGCCTGCATTCTGGAGGTCTGCCTAACCACCGTCCGCCGCTATACCAATCGGGGCATCCTGCCCCATGAGCGGTCAGCGGGCAACCAGCGCCGTTTCAAGCTTTCCAGCGTCCTGGCGTTCAAGGAGGACCAGCAAAAGCCCCAAGAGGCCGGGAATTCGTCCCAGGACGATCAACTTCAGCAGGGATAAAGGCCGCCCCATGCGCGTCGGAATCTTCACCGAAAGCTACCCACCCCTCATCAACGGGGTCAGCACGTCCGTCCAGACACTCATCGCCCATCTGGAGCAGGCTGGGCATGAGGTGTTCGTCTTTACCTCGCGCTACCCGCGCTACCGGGACGAGCGCAAAGGCGTCTTCCGGTATCCCTCCGTCAATGCCCTTGTCGAGCCGGACTATGTCCTCCCCATCACCTTTTCGCCGCGCATCACCCGCGTCATCCCGACCTTGAAGTTGGACATCGTCCACTCCCATTCGCCGTTCTTCCTAGGCCTGCTCGCCCGCCGGGTCGCCCGGTCCCTGAGCCTCCCACATGTCGCCACCAACCACACCCTCTACACCGAGTATGCCCACTATCTGCCCCTGCCGACGGTTGGGGTCACGCGCTGGATGCTCGTCCACTGGATGCGCGATTTCTATGACACCTGCGACCGCGTGCTGGCCCCCTCGCACCTGACCCAGCGCGTGCTGGAAGAGTATGGTGTCCGGACGCCTATCTCGGTCGTCCCGACCGCAATCCCTGCCCCGCCCTATGTGCTCCAGCGCCCGCCCGAGACCAAGCGCGAGTTCGGCCTGCCGCCTGATGCCCGCCTGCTGCTCTATGTTGGCCGGCTGGCCCCGGAGAAGAACCTGGACCTGCTGCTGCGCGCCTTCGCCCGCGTGGCGGAGAAGACCAACGATACCTATCTTATTTTGGCTGGCAGCGGCAAGAGCCGAGGCACGCTGGAGGCGCGCGCGCGCGTCCTCGGCATCCATCGCCGGACGCGCTTCGCCGGCTTTCTGGGCCGAACCAAGCTGGACCCACTGTATCAGGCCTCCGACCTGTTCCTGTTCCCCTCCAAGACCGAGACGCAGGGCCTGGCCGTCGGTGAGGCCCTGGCGGCGGGCCTGCCGTGCGTCGTGGTCAATGCCGGCGGGGCGCCCGAGTCGGTCCGGGACGGCGTAGACGGGTTCCTGGTCGCGGACGATGCGCGGGCTATGGCCGACCGAACGATCGCTCTTCTGGCGGACCCGGCAGGCCGCCAGCGTCTGGCGGAAGAGGCGAAGCGGGGTGCCCAATCGCGGACGCCTGAGAACGTCGGCGGTCGTATGGCAGCGGTTTACGAAGAGCTGATCGCCGCCCGGCGCAACGGCAAGGGCACAGGTGGAAGCCCCCGCCTGGACGACCGGCGTGAGTACGGCGAGTAGGCGCGGCAGGCAGCGCCCATAGCTGCTTTTCAAATGTGTCAGTATCCCCAAAAAGAGGGCGCTGAAATGCTGATCCCCGAAGATAGGCCCGCAGGAGATAGGCCCGCAGGAGATAAAGTAGAGGACAAGTGGAAGAAGTGGGTGGTCGGCTTCGTCTGCCTGGCCGCCGTAGCGGTGTCGCTGCTGGTCATCGTGCGCGTGACGGCGGCGCGAAGACCTTCGCCCTGACGACCACTACCAAGATCACGGTGGACCAGAAGCCTATGACGGCAGCGGACCTGAAGGCGGGGCAGCGCGCGCGCATCACCAGCGCCGACGGCAAAAGCGCCTCCGAAATCTATACTCGTACCCATCCCCCCAGCGCCAGCGGCGGCTACCCCGGCAGCGGGGCGGCCGCCGCCGGACTCTGACGCGCGGGAGTGGCCGCCGGGCCTGAAGCTCAAGGACGTTTTCTGCCGCGCTGAGGCGGGTGGAGCGTCTTCGGCGCGATTGGCATGACTCTTGCAAGGAAGTTTGGCATGACTCTTGCAAGGGAGTATGGTATCATGCCCATATCATGTCCCGTGTTGCCCGGTGCTAAAGTGTGTTCCCATTGAAACTGCGCGTCAAGCCTCTCCTCCTTTTCGTGATCGTTCCCGCCGTGCTGGCCGCCCTCCTGCTGGCGGGAGCCAACATCGCCCGCCGCACCAAGGACGGGCATGGGCACTGGCATCAGCTCGCTCAGAGCCTCTACCACGCCGTCAAGGGCAGCCGGGCGCAGGCCGCTTCCCTGCCGTCCGAGCGGGCGGATGCTCCGATGCTTGTCTACGATGATAAGCTGGGCGACGGCTGGCAGGACTGGTCCTGGGGAACCCACGACCTCAATCATCCCAGCCCGGTCCATGCTGGCAAGGCCGCCGTCTTCCTTCAGCCGACCGGCAATCGGGGCATCTATTTCCACCATGACGCCTTCGACACGGGTGGCTACGGGACTTTGCAGGCGTTCGTCTATGGTGATACGACCACGCGCGTCTCCCTGGTGGACGGCGGGGCCAAGTTCCTGCCCTATGCGGCCCTGGCACGGTATCTGCACCCGGACCCGGCGGGGCGGAGCGGCTGGCGCCTCGCCCGCATCCCGCTGGCCGCACTGGGCGTGCCGCGCAGCGGGCAGGCGATCAGCGGGATCGTCTTCCAGCCTGAGGTGAGCACGCAGACGGCCCTGGTCGTGGACGACCTCTCGCTCCTGCCCGATCTGACCCTGCCGTCTGCGCCGACGACGGCTATAGTCACCGTCACGGTCAATGTCCAGGCAGGGCGGCACCCGATCTCGCCGTTCATCTACGGCATGGCGATGGCGCCCGAAGACTATGTCACCGACCTGCATCTGCCGCTGAACCGCTGGGGCGGCAACGATAAGACGCGCTACAACTGGGTGCTGGGCAATGTCGAGAACGCGGCCAGAGACTGGCAGTTCCGCAACCGGGTGGCGGCGAGCGCCTCCTTCCCGCTTGTCCCATCATCCGCCGCCGACGCCTTCGTGCAGGCCGACAAGGCGCATGGGGCAGCGACGCTGCTGACTGTGCCGACGATCGGGTGGGTGGCGCGCGACGCGAACAATGCCAATGCCTCGGCGAATGTCCCTGGCAGCGGCGGGTCAGGGCTGGCCGGGGCGGACGGCCCCATCGCCGGTTATGACCCCGCCGACAACCGCCGCCGGACCAGCGTCCGGTCGGTCGCCCGCAAGGAGGCGCCGTTCGTGGACCGCCCGACGCTTGCGGGCGGCATCGTCTACCAGGACGAGTGGATCCACCACCTGAAGACGACCTTCGGCGACGGCGCGCACGGCGGCGTGCAGTTCTACGCCATGGACAACGAGCCTGACCTGTGGGACAGCACACACACCGACGTTCACCCGGGCCGTATGGGCTACGACGATGTCCTGCACAACTTCCTGGACTACGCCGCCGCCGTCAAATCCGTGGACCCGGCGGCCCTGGTCACCGGCCCCGTCTCCTGGGGCTGGACCGGATTTAACTACTCCGCGCTCGACCGGGGCGACGACAATTTTAAGACGCACGCCGACCAGAATCGGCACGGCGGCGCGCTGTTCCTGCCCTGGTTTCTAAAGCAGGTCCACGCGCACGACGTTAAAGCAGGACGGCGGACACTGGATGTGCTGGATGTCCACTTCTACCCACAGGCCAATGGGGTGTTCGCGGGGCAGCAGACGGACAAGGCGACCCAGGCGCTGCGCCTGCGCGCCACACGCAGTTTGTGGGATTCTTCTTACCACGACGAGTCGTGGGTGGGCGTGCCGGTACGGCTTATTCCGCGCCTGAAAGAGTGGATCAGCGCGGGCTATCCCGGCACGCGGCTGGGCATCACCGAATGGAACTTCGGCGCGGACTCCCATATCAACGGCGGCCTGGCGATCGCTGATGTGCTGGGCATCTATGGGCGCGAGAACGTCTATCTCGCGGACTACTGGGCCTACCCGAACAAGGACTCGCCGGGATATTTCGCCTTCAAGCTGTACCGCAGTCCGGATGGGCGCGGGAACGGCTTCGGGGACGTCTCCTGCGCGGCATCGAGCGCCGACCAGGGCCGCCTCTCCGTCTACGCGGCGACCGACAGCCGCACGGGCGAGCTGACCCTGATGCTTGTCAACAAGATGTCCAAAGCGACGATCACCGCCCCGCTCACTCTTCGCGGCGCGGTGCCCGCCGGGACCATGAAGATGTGGCGCTGCGACGCCGATAATCCCAAAGGGATCGCCGCCTACCCGCCGGTCCCGCTAAAATCGGCGCTGACCCTGCCGCCGCAGTCCATGACCTTGCTGCGCCTGCCGCTGCGTTCGTCACCATTATGAGCACTTTACAGGAAAAACCTGCCGCCCCGCAAGGGGCGGAGGAACTGCCCGCCTTCAGCGTCATGCCCACCGCCGAGGAGTATGCCGCCCAGGCCCGTACTCAGGCCCGCCTATTCCTGCTCGGCGGCGGCCTGCTGGCGGGACTGGTCGCCGCCGCGTTCGTCGCCTTCGGCCTGGACAACATTTTCCTGCCGATCGTTCTCCTGATCGCTGTCCTGACCCCAATCCTGCTCTGGCGCTTCCCGCGCTTGACGTTCTACTTCACACTCATCGCTGCCTCCCTGTTCGAATTGTCTGTGATCATTGGGCCGGACGGGCAGCAGTTCTCGGACTCCCTGACCGACCGCGTCCCGATCTTCTGGAACGTCAACACTATCTTCCAGACCTACGCCCACGCCAACTTCAAGGGTGTCCCGCTGAACCTATTCGAGATCTTCATTCTGATCGCCGGCGTCTGCTCCTGCCTGCGCGCGGTCTACAACCAGAATACGAACCTGCGCGGGGGGCCGCTGCTGCTGCCCATCAGTGTCTACATGGCATTTGTCCTGATGGGCTGGGCCAACGGCATGCTGACTGGCGGCGACTTTAAAATCTCGCTCCAGGAGGTGCGTTCGCAGCTGTACTTT
>JANLUQ010000500.1:0-1959 GCA_031363565.1 Armatimonadota bacterium
TGCCAGCAGCCGGCGGGCGCCGTCCCGCAGGACGGCCGTGAGCGGGTCGTCAACCGCGTCGGGCTGACGGAGGGGAACAACGGTGCTACTGCTCGACATGGCGTATCGGCTCCTTCGGGAGTTCAGGCAGGCTTCCACCCGTCTCGATACGCCGCCCTTCTCAAACCGTCGTCACCCAGGTTCGGACATAGCTCGCATCGCCCGGTTCCATACCGAGGGGGCTTCGCCGACCTATGGTTATCTTGGCCGAAGCGCGGCACCTGTGGCCTGGCACCGGCTGCGTCCCTGGCGCCTGCTGCAGGATTTGGGCAAAGCGGTGCGGAAGGCGCGGCCCGACCGGCTGGTGCCGTGCGACGACGTGTCCACGGCGCTGATGGTGCGACTGCACGCGGACCCCGCGACACGCGGTGTGGTGGAAGCGTCGCTCGGCGATCCCGCAGCCTATCCCGTTGCTCTTTCGAAGGGGGCGCAGATGTCGTTGGCTGCCGAGATCGGGCTGCCGGTCCCGCCGACCCTGCAAATCCTCGACCGGGCGGCCTTCGACGCCGCGCTGGTGCAAGGGCCGCTTCCGCGAGTGCTGAAGGTGGATGGGAACTTCGGCGGTCAGGGCGCGGCAGTGCTGCCCGACGTCGCCTCTGCCGGAGCCGCGTGGGATCAGCTAACAACGCGGCCCTCATTTCTAAACGCCGCGAAGTGCGCAGTGCTGGAGCGGAGCGTCCGGGCGCTTGTCGCACGCCGTGACTGGCAGGCCTCCACGCCGCACTTGCAGGAGTTCGCGGAAGGAATCTCCGCCAACCGGGCGGTTCTCTGCGAGCGCGGGCGGGTCCTGGGAGGCATCAGTGTCATTGCGCTGCAGACGACTGTAGAGCGCGGACCCACTTCGGTCGTCCGCGTAGTGGACCATCCGGGCATGACAGCCTCAGCCGAGGCTTTTGTGGCGCGACTGGGACTTTCCGGGTTCCACGGCTTCGACTTCGTGCTGGTGCCGGACGGGCGGGCACTGATGCTGGAGATGAACCCGCGGGTGACGCCCATCTCCCACCTGGCGCCTGTGGGCGGGCAGAGTCTGGCTGCGGCGATGCTCGGCGCGATGGGCAGCGAGGCACCGCCGCTTAGGCTGCCGGCAGTAGGCGAAACCGTGGCGCTGTTCCCGAACGAACTCGCTCGCGATCCCGCGAGCTCGCACCTCCAGGGCTGGCACGACATACCCTTTGACGACCCATCGCTGCTTCGGAGCGTGCTTGGTGATTTGGCAGTGACTACCCGGATCACGCAGTTCCGCATCAGGCTGCGGAAACGGCTTGGCCGGTGAGTGGCCAGCATGCGTCTCATACCAGCCCGTTTAAGTTTTGACCTGGTTCAGGTAGGGATAGCTTGTCAGGGTGTGCAGCCGTTCTGGGGTGAGGTCAGGGGCTACGCATGAGATTTTCCTCGCCTGCCGCGCCCTGACGTAAGATGACGCGCCCTCGCGGTTGCGGGGGAGTGAAGCGTGTCGATCGAGAAGCTGGGCCAGTATTTTGTTGCGGTGGAGGACCCGCGCTGCCCCGGCAAGGTCGAGCACCGCCTGGTTGAGGTGCTGGTGATCGCGGTGTGCGCGGTGATCGCCTGCGCCGAGAGCTGGGACGACATCGCGCTGTATGGCCGCAGCAAGCTGGCCTGGCTCAGGACGTTCCTGGACTTGCCGAACGGCATCCCCTCGCACGACACCTTCCGGCGCGTGTTCATGCTGATCGACCCCGACGCCTTCGAGGCCGGGTTCACGAAATGGGTTGGCTCGCTCGCGGACAGGTTTGAGCGCGAGGTGGTCGCGATCGACGGCAAGACCATCCGGCGCTCGTTCGACCATGGGCGGGAGCAGTCGGCCCTGCACGTTGTGAGCGCGTGGGCCAGCGAGCAGGGCCTGGTGCTGGGCCAGCGCTGCGTCGACGGCAAATCGAACGAGATCACCGCCGTGCCTGA
>JANLUQ010000329.1:0-1874 GCA_031363565.1 Armatimonadota bacterium
TCGGGGACGAAGACGACCGGCCACTGAAGCCCCTTGGCCCGGAAGACGGTCAGCAGGGAGACCGAGTCCGCCGATGCTGTCCGGTTCTGACCGATGCCGCGCGCGGCCAGGTCGTCCAGGTGGGCGAGCAGGGCGGCCGCTGTCGGCTGCCCCTGGGCGTAGCGGAGGAACGCCTCGACATTCGCCGCACGGGCCGCTCCCGTCTCGGGGAAGCCGCTCGACCGGCGCAGATAGTCGGTATAGCCGATCTTGTGATCCAGCAGCGTCAGGGCTGCCCCGGCGGGCAGGGTGTCCAGCGCGCCCGCAAGCCAGGTCAATGTCCCAGCCAGGTCCAGCAGGCGCGAACTCAGGTGGTCGGAAGCGGCTTTGGATGCCTCGGTCAGTGCCTCGGTCAGTGAGGCACCGCCCCGAACGGCCTGGGCGACGGCCTCAGAAACGGCGCGGGAGAGGTAGCGGGTGGGCTTGTTACTGATTCGGAACCAGCGCGTCTCCCAGTCGACTCCCGCAGTCCCCTGGGCCAGCCGCAGATAGTCCAGCAGGGTCAGGACCTCGGGGCGGGCATAGAAGGGGCTGCTGCCAACAACGCGGTAGGAGATGCCCGTCTCCAAAAGCGCCTGCTCCAAGTAGGGGGTCTGGGCGTAGAGCCGGACCAGGATGGCGATCTGGCCGGCCCGATCGCCCGACTTCAGCGCTTCCTGGACCAGTGCGGCGACGTGTCTTCCCTGATGCTCCGGCGAGTCCTCCGTGTGGACCTGCACCTCCCCCCCAAAACCGCGTGTCAGCGACAGGCGCTTCGGCTCGCGCTTCTGGTTGCGCTCGATGACGCGGTTTGCCAGGGCAAGCGGCGCGGCATGCGAGCGGAAGTTGTCGTGGATGAAGTAGCGGGCCGCCCTGTAACGCTGGGCGAATGAGAGGATCAGGCTCGGGTCGGCCCCGCGCCACTCATAGATCGTCTGGTCATCGTCCCCGATCCCCATGTAGTTCCGGTCCGGCCCGGTCAGCAGATCCAGCATCTCGGACTGGACGCGGTTCACATCCTGGAACTCATCCACCAGGACGCACCGGAAACGCCGCCGCGCCTCGGCCAGCACGTCCGGGAAGCGGTGCAGGCACTCCCACCCCGAAAGCAGCATATCATCGAAGGTCAGGACGCGCTCCTGGGCGCGGACCTGCTCGTACAGCCCGTACAGGTCCCGATACCAGGGAAAGCCGGGCGGTGCGGGCGCCTGGGCCGCCACGGCACGGGCGGCGGGCGGCAGGTCGGCCCGCTCCAGGTCGGCGTACCAGAGATTCGCCTTCATCACGCCTACATAGGTCAGAAAGTCCTGCCGGTCCAACTCATCGAGTTCCGAGGCATAGGCCGCCTTCTCGCGCCAGGCGCGGGATAGGACGCGGCCCAAAAGCTGCGACTCGGAGCTGTCTTCTTCGGACGACAGGCCTAGCTCGGGCAGATGCCCCTTGCGCTGCGCCAGTTTCAGCAGTCCCCAGCCGACGGCGTGCAGGGTCTGCACCTGGACGGGGGCGCAGTGCGGCCAGCGGGCGAGGGCGCTCTTGATGTCCTGGACGGAGGCTTTGCTGAAGGAGGTGGCAAGGATGGTATGGGCGGGGAAGATGCCTTCGCGCACCAGCCGCTCGATGCGGTACGTCATGGCCGTGGTCTTGCCCGCGCCGGCCACGGCGAAGACAAGGGCCGGCCCGCCGTCATGAGCCACGATGGCGCGCTGCTCATCGGTAAGGGGAGTGTCGTTGGGAGAAGTGTCGTTGGGAGAAGAAGCCACGGTTCTATTATACAGGGAATCCGTGTCCCGGCGCAAGCGCAGAGCAGCTGTATCGCCTGCTCGGAGTTGGTCCTCTCCCCGCGACTTATCGCGGGG
>JANLUQ010000516.1:0-6720 GCA_031363565.1 Armatimonadota bacterium
TACCTGACGAATTTCACGGCAGGTGGCTCGGTCAACTTCAGCGCCACGCAGCCCTCTACGGTCCCTGAGCCGGCGTCCGTCATTCCGTTCGCGCTGGGTGGCCTCGGCCTCCTCGGCCTGATCGTTCGCAAGACCCGCCGCACCAGCGGCGCGGTAGCCTAAGAACCCGTTTCTTAGAACTGCTGGTCATTGCGGCGGGACTGGGAAAGGGGAGGCGACTTTGGGATGTTCACAAAGACGCCATCATGCAGTACCGATCCTGAGAACGCCGACCCAACTGGGTGGCGGTGTTGTACCAACAACCCGTCACCCTGTTTTTTTCAATCTGGTATCTAAATTGTCCGTAATCTGCCGAAGATAGAAGTGTCTGAGGCGGGGAAAGACTTTTCCTCCCGCTGCTGACCCATCAGGAGCTTACGAACATCATTGGGAGCACGCGCGAGACGACAACGCTGATCCTGAACGATTTCAAGCGCCAGGGCATAATAGACTTCCTGGGCCGGAACCTGTTTTCAAATATGGCTGTTATCTCCCTGAAAACTGAACACGCGGAACCTGAAAACGCGCCGCGTGGGCCACTCGCTTTCCTGCACAAGCAGGACTGGCAGACCCTGGCGCCGTTCGCAGCCGCCCTCGCCCTGCTGGCGGTTTTGGCCTGGCCGGTCCTGCGCTTTTGGGGCTATGAGTACACCAAGCCCGAATCCTATTACGGGCACGCGCCGCTGATCCCGCTGATCGTCGGCCTGATGCTCTGGCACCGGCGCGACGCCCTGCGGGCCGTGCCGAAAGCGCCCGCATTGGGTGCCTTGGTCCTGCTCCTCCCCGCCTTGGCCCTGCTCGTCTTCGCCATCAAGACGCAGGCGGAGGCGATGGAGTCGACCGGACTGCTGCTGACCGTGTGCGCCGCCGTCTGGCTCGCCCTGGGGACGCGGTTCGTGCGCGTGGCGGCCTTCCCGCTCGCCTTTCTCTGGCTGATGGCGCCGCTGCCCGGCCCGGTCCTGAACGACTCGACCCTGCGTGTGCAGATGCTGTCCACGGTCCTGGCGGACAAACTCCTGCACGGGATGACATTCGGCACGACCCTGGTCGGCAACGTCATCACGATGGAGAATTACTCGCTTTTCGTGGACGTTCCCTGCTCCGGGTTCAAGCTGCTGCTGGCCTTGCTGACCTTCAGCGCCGCCTTCGCCTATTTAGTCGATGGGAAGCCGGCCCGGCGGCTCCTCTTGTTCGCGTTCAGCCTGCCGCTCAGTCTGCTGGTCAACAGCGTGCGTATCGCTTTGATCGGGGTGGTCGGCGAGTGCATCGGCGCCCCTGCCGCGCATGTCTTCCATGACTGGAGCGGCCTGCTCACGCTCGTACTCGGGTTTATTGCCCTCTTTGGGCTGGCGAAAGGATTGGGATGCCGTACATTCGCCGGATGGGCTATCTTTTAATCGTGCTGGTCGGGGCCGCCCTGACAACGGCGATGGTCTGGAAACCGGCCCCGCCCCCACGTTTCGTCGGCGTGACCGGGGCGGATGTGCCCCGTGTCTTGGGCAGCTTCGAGGCCGCCTCGGATGACATCATCCCGGATGATACCAAGGCCGCCCTGTCATCCGCCGATCTTCTGTCGCGCACTTATGTGCCAGGCGACGGCCGCAGCGGGGACGCAGTGAACTTCGTGCTCATTGGTGGTACGGACCGCAGTGCCCTGCATGATCCACGCTCCTGCCTGATCGGGGCGGGGATGCAGATCGAGGGCGACCATTTAGAGCGGCTGCCGGGAACGGACGTTGAGGCCCGCGCCTGCCACGCCGTCGGGACGCCAGGCATGGGAGGACAGGACATGCTGTACCTCTACGTCGTGAACGGGAAAGTAATCAACGAGGTAACGCAGATCCGCGCGGCCATGCTCTGGAGCGCCCTGCTGGGTCGCCGCGGGACGCCCGTTTATTTCCTTCGGTTCACGCGCAGTATGGATACCGATAACGGGGCGAACGCGCGAGGACATGATCGCCTCGGCGGGTTCGCCGCTGAGATGTGGACAACGCTCCAGCCGAAGCTGCGTCCGTCCACGCAATAGTGAAAGAAAGTCATGGATGCCTTGAGCAAAGTGAGTGTCGCCAACGTATCGTTTCATAATGTGACCATGGAGGAAGCGGTCGCACGCATCGTGCAGATGGCGCAGAAGACCGGGAAGCCGCGCTATGTCTGCACCGGGAACCTGGACCACCTGGTCACCCTGGAGCATGACCCGGAGTTCCGGGCCATCTACCAGAATTCGGACCTGACGCTGGCCGATGGGAAGCCGGTCGTCCTGCTGTCCCGCCTCGCCGCCACACCCGCCCGTCCGGCCCTCAAGCAGCGCGTGACCGGCAGTGACCTGTTCTGGGAATTGGCCCGCGCGTCCGAGGTGATCGGCCTGCGTCTCTTCTTCCTCGGCGGCGCCCCCTGCGCCGCCGACCTCGCAAGAGACGCCGTCCTCAAGCGTCACCCCGGCGCGCAGATCTGCGGCACCTACTGCCCGCCCGCCGAGACCTTCGCGACGCCGGAAGAGCAGGCCCGCATTCGGGAAAAGGTCCTCGCAGCCCAGCCGGATATTCTTCTGGTAGGATTTGGAGCGCCCAAGCAGGAAAAGTGGATCGCGGCGAATAAAGACCTCCTGAGCGTCCCCGTCTCCATCGGCGTCGGCGGCTCTTTCGAGATGGCAGGCGGAGTCGTCAAGCGTGCTCCCTCCTGGATGCAGGAGTATGGGCTGGAGTGGGGCTACCGTTTCATGCAGGAGCCGACGCGCCTATGGCATCGCTACTTCGTGCGCGACCTGCCTTTCCTGCTCAAAACCGTGGGGCGGACGCTGGCGGAGCGCCGTTTCCAGGACACTGCGACGGCGCCCAGCCACGACTGACCTTCCGCAAGCAGCAACCGGTCCGACAAGCAGCAGAGCCGACCGCCCTCCTCCGAGGAGGGCGCTGCCTTCCCCACCGTATCCCCTCCTGCAGACCCCGAAGCCGAAGCCTTCATCCTCCCTGCCTTGCCCAGCCTCGTGCTGGCTCCCAAGCCGCTTAACCGTGGCCCCTTCGCCGCCGTCTACCGGGAATGGGACCGCGTCCACCGCTGCGATGTGATCGTCAAAGTGCAGCGCGAATCAGGGGATGCCGTCGCGTCCGAGCGGTTCCGGCGTGAGGCGGCTGTGATGAAACGTCTGCGGCACCCGAACATCGCCGCGCTCTATCAGTTCCATGATGGGGACCCTGCTGCCCTTGTCATGGAATATGTGCTGGGGCGGACGCTGGCCGCTCTGGTAGAGGTGGAAGGCTGGCTGACACCTCTGCGGGCTGCGCGGGTGATCGAAGAGATCGCTGCCGCACTGGACTGCGCCCACGCGCAGGGCGTCATCCACCGGGACGTCAAGCCCTCCAGTATCCATCTCCCCCGGCCCGGCCTGGGGGCTAACCCAGCCACCCAAATCATCTCCCTGGCCCCATAGGCCCGCCTGAATCAGCGTGTGTCCCTGACCGCCGCCCCCCTCCGCCCGCTGAAGCCGGCGCACCGTTCGCGCCTCCAATCGCGTATAATAAAGAACCTGCCCCGGCGGCGGGTTCCGAAAGGCGACACCATGGCGACAATCACTACACCGAGACCACAACCCAGCCCTGCCCCGCTCCCCGGCCCGAAGGCCATCTCCGAGGCGCTGGCCCAGGTGACCGCGCGGCTGCGTCTGGCGCGCTGGGTCCGGCACACCTCGCGCGGCGCGCTGGGCGGAGTCGCCATCGCTCTCGTCGCCGTGGTCTGCGCCCATTTTGATGCCCTCCCCGACCGGCTGCCATTGGAGGCCGTTCTGCCAGGCGTGGTCCTGCTCGGCATCGCTGGAGGCACGATCACCACCTTCCTGCGTCCGATCTCGCTCATGGACGCCGCCCGGCTGGCCGAGGCGCGGCTGGGACTGAAAGAGCGTTTGTCATCCGCGCTGGAATTCGAGCGCGCACCTCAGGGGGCCATCGCCCCCGATGCTGTGCTCCTCATGCGCTTGCAGCTTGAAGATGCCGCCTCCCATGCCCGCAGCCTTAAAGCTGTCGAGGCCGTCCCCTTGCGCTGGCCCTGGGAGGCCAAAGCCGTGCTTGGCGGTCTGGCCGTCCTTGCCCTGGCCCTGTTCCTTCCTGCGCTCCCCGTCTTTGTCCCGCCCAGCACGCTTATTGAGCGCCAGATCGTCCACAAGACCGGCGATAAGATCCAGAAGACGGCCCACTTGATCCAGAAGCAGGCCGAAGACCAGCACCTGGAGGGGACGCGCCGCACTGCCGCCGCCATGCAGCGGCTCGGCAAGCGGCTGGCGACCGGCAAAATGGATAAGAAACAGGCCATGGTGCAGATCGCGAAACTCACCCAGCAGATGAAGATGGACCAGCAGAAGCGGGCATTGGCGAACAGCGGAGCAGGTGCGGGCAGCAAGAGCATGGCCCAGGCGGGCCAGCAGCTTGCCCAGGCCCTGGCCGGTGCATCCGCCTCAGCCAGCAGCAGTAAGGCCGGGGGGGCAGGCCAAAAAGCAGGCGGCGGCGGCAACAAAGCCGGTCAGAAGCCCGGCGCGAACGGGGGGAAGGGAGGCAAGAACGGGGCGAATGACTCCTTCAATGGCTTCACCGTCCCCAGCACGAGCAAGAACAAAAACGCCGCCTCAAACCCGTCCCCGTCCAGCCTGCCGCCGACCCCCGAGCTTCGCAAGGCCGCTCAGGCGATGCAGCAGAACGACTCCAAGGGCCTGAGCGAGCAGCTTCGGCAGATGGCGGACCATGCCGCGCTCGGCAAGATGTCCCCCGCCGCGCAGGCGCAGGCCGCCCAGGACCTCCAGAAGCTGGCGACTGCGCTCAAGAACACGCCGATGCCCGAAACGCAGAAGCACACTCAGGCCGCTGCCGATGCCCTGAAGCGCGGGGACAAATCGGCCGCCGCGTCCGAGATGCGGAAGGCCGCCGACGCCGCCGAGCGCGAGGCGCATGACCAGGCCGACCAGCAGGCCATGCAGGGCGCCCAGGATGCCACTGAGGGTGCGGAAAGCGACATGGCCGGGGCAAACAGCGCGGGCGACATCCAGGATGGCTCGGGCCAGCCCGGCCCGGGTCAGGGCAAAGGGAAGGGGCAAGGCAAAGGAAACGGATCGGGGCAAGGCGAGGGGGAGGGCGATGGCCTCGGCAGCGGGGAAGGCAAGCACGGCAGTGGCAAAGGGAACGGCGGCAGCGGCGGCGGCGGCATGGCCGGCGGCAAGCCCGGTGACACGGGCGAGGGCAGCAGCTCGCTGAAGCATTTAGGCAAGATGGACCCGTCCAAGATGTCCAAGAACAACAAGCTCTACTTTGGCAAGCCCCTGAACGCCGGCCCCAGCAAGAGCGGCCCCATCCGCAAGGTCGGCTCCAACCCCAATGCCGTCCCCGGCCAGACGGCCAGCAAGGTGCCCTACTACGACTATGTCGCCCCCGCCCAGAAGCGCGCCGAATCCACGATGGACAAGGAAGACATCCCGCCCGCCTACCGCAGCGAGGTCCGTAAATACTACAACGCCCTCAACCCGCCCGCCGGGGGTGGGGGACACTGACCTCTGCTCCGTGTTCACTCCACAGCGAGCGCCGCCTTGGCGGCGGCGCGGACACGGGGGGAGAGGTCATGGGCAGACAGCGCCTCCAACACGGTCCGGCCCGCCGAGCTGCGGGGCAGGGCCTCAATGGCTGCCAGGCGGACGGCCTCGCGGTCGGAGCGCGTCAGGGCGTAGAGGAGTTCCTGCGCTTCGGGCGTGTGCAGCGTCATCAGGGCCAGCACGGTCGCCCGCAGGGGGTCCCCCGACAGGCGCTCGATGGCCCCACCCAGTAGTGCGGCTGCTTCCGGGGCCTGCGTTTGGGCGATCATCAGGGCCGCGTAGGCGGCCAAGCGCATGTCGCGGTGACTCAGGTATGGCTCCAGGACTTCCAGGACGTGGGGGTCTTCTAGCTCCACCAGTGCCTGCATGCACTCTTGCAGGACTTCCGGCTCCTCGTTCTCAGGGTGGACCAGCCGCAAAGTCAGCGGCAGGCGTGACAGGACGCTCCCAGTCAGCGACAGTGCCCGTGCCGCCGCCTTGCGCGTCTCCATCTTGGCCTTCGGGTCGGGGAGGCCGCGCGGCAGGCCGGTCCGGTCGAAAAGCAGCAGGGCGATGTCGCGGATGCTGTCCAGGTCGCGGATTTGGGCCAACGCAAGGGCGCAGTTCGCGCGCAGGTGGGCCGCCGTATCGAACGGGACGCCCCCGACCGCCTCGATCTGGACCGCGCGAATGCCGACCCTGAGCGCGTCCGAGGCGGCGTAGCATTGCAGGCGGCCCAGCGCGAAGGCTAGGTTTGAACGGATGTGGCAGCCGGGGTCGCGGGCCGGGCCATCTTCGCTCAGGAACGCGAACCGCTCCGTCATCGCCAAAGCTGCCGCGTCGTCGGCGCTCTCGCCCAGGGCCTCCGCCGCCAGCGCCCCGACATAGGGCGATTTGTCAGCCAGCGCTTCCAGCAAGAGCGTCTGTCGCTCCGGCTGGTCCAGGCCCACCGCCTGTTTTACCGCCCCGATACGGTCCTGCGTCTGCCGCGACCGGAGCCGCTTCCGAACCTGCTCTGCGTCCATGAGGGTCAGCTCCCCTGCTTCGGCAGTTCCGATATCTTCGCAGCCCAGGCCGCCGCCAGCCGGTCCTCGTAGTCGTCCGCATCGCTGTCCTTCAGCTTGTCGTTCGCT
>JANLUQ010000331.1:0-23626 GCA_031363565.1 Armatimonadota bacterium
GTGAGATCCAGGCACACGGCTATGCTATCACGACGATCGGCCTGGGCGAAGAGTTCGATGAGGAGTTCCTGACGCGCGTGGCTGATAATTCCCGAGGTGAATACTACTACGCCGCCGACAGCGTCGAGATCACCCAGCGTCTCAGTCAGGAAATGACGACGCTCCAGACAACGACCATCACGGACCTCTACATCGCCGTGCGCGGCCTGGAAGGCGCCGTGGTCCAGGACATCTTCCTAGTGCGGCCCGCGATGACGATGTTCGACGAAGTCCATACGGAAGACGGATGGCTGCGCGCTCATGTCGGCGACGTGTCGAGCGCCATCCCAACTGGGGTAATCATTCAGGCGGCTCCCCCGATCCTCCCAGAAGGCGAACACGCGATCATCGAAGTGCTGCTGACTTGGACCGACCCGAACGGCACTCTCGGCGGCAACGCCGGCAATGCACGTGCCTTGATCGCCGCCCGGTTCACAGACGAGGCGGCTCTGCTGAACCAGGCCGACCCTGAAGTGCAGGACCTTGTGGACCGATATGCCGTCTACAAGTATGAGCGTGAGGCGCAGCGCGCGCAGGAGCGGGGTGATCTGGAAACGACCCGCGAAAAGTTGGGAGCAGCCACGAGGCAGCTTCACAAAATCGGCGAGGATCAGCTTGCCGAGGAGATGGAAGGACAACTCGCCGGACTTGGCGGTGCTGCGAACCCCTCACGGATCAAACGCATCAAGGCGACGACTCGCCGCCTTGCCAGCCCGCCACTCGCCGAGACGCGTGCAGAATAGCTCGAACAGAGGTGAGGCAAGCGAAAAGAGTGGCAATAAAGAATGACTGATTGGCGGACAGGATTACAAGCCTTTCGAGAGGGACGAATGCACGAGGCCGCGGACCGGCTCGGAGCAGCGGCGTCGGAGCAGGAGATGACGGTTTCTCTGGCGGTCCGCTTCGAAACCTGCATCTACCTGGGAGTCGCGCTTTATAATCTGGGCCGGCCGGTGGAAGCGGTCAAGGCATTCGAGACCGGGTTTCAGCTCTCCCCCACCCCAGTTCCACCGTCCGAGCTGACCCTGAATCTGGTACATGCCTACCTCGCCGCCGGACGCCGCGATTCGGCGCACGAGGCATTGCTGTTCCTGCTTGTCTACACCCCTGGTCATGTCGCCGCACGGATGCTGCTTCAGCGCCTCGATGACATGCCGGAAGGCGAGTCGGTCACGGGAAGCATCTTAGGGGAGTCGGTGGAGAGCGTCAAAAAGTACATCCGAACTCTCCGGTTCACGCCGGTCAGCTCCGGTGGGTACGATCCGGCTCAAGTTTGGGAGGCGCTGTCGCAGCTAGAGACCTACATGGAAGCGCTCGACAAGCGCCTTCAGCGCGATCAGGAGGTACTGCGGCACCACGAGTCTGAGATCGAGCGATACCGACAAATGGAAGAGGCGATGGTCCAGAACCTGATCCAGATGCAGCAAAATCCGCAGAACTCCACCGCCCGACCCGAAGCCAACCAACTCACCCCAATCGAAATACTTTTCCAGGAGAGGCCTTGAGGCGCTGCTATCCTGTGCATCGGATTTTCGACCGACAGGCAGGAAATTCCGGTTGCGACCGGGAATAAAAAGCGCAGAACTATTCCTTGGAGGGTATCTCATTCTATGAAAGAAACTATTATCGTCGGCATCATCGGGACTGGCGGCATCGCGGGCGGCAAGCATATGCCCGCCCTGGCGAAGCTCGAAGGCGTCGAGATGACCGCATTTTGCGACATCGAGCAGGCTAAGGCCCAGGCGGCAGCCCGGCGCTTCGGCACGTCCGATGCGAAAGTGTATGCCGACTACCGCGAGCTGCTTAAAGACCCCACCATTGACGTGGTCCACGTTCTGACACCTAACGACTCGCATGCCGAGATCACCATCGCTGCGCTGGAAGCCGGCAAACACGTCATGTGTGAGAAGCCGATGGCGAAGAAGGCTGCCGATGCCCGCCGGATGCTGGAGGCCGCCCGCCGGACGGGCAAGAAGCTCTCAATCGGCTATCAGACCCGCCAGGCCGCCGAGAGCCAGTACCTCAAAAAGATCTGCGCTGCGGGCGACCTGGGCGAAATCTACTTCGCGCGGGCCAACGCCCTGCGCCGCCGCGCTGTGCCGACCTGGGGCGTCTTCCTAGACGCCGAGAAGCAGGGTGGCGGGCCGCTGATCGATATCGGCACCCACGCCCTCGACCTGACCTTGTGGATGATGGACAACTATGAGCCGAAGTCGGTCATGGGCAATGTCTATCGCAAGCTGGGCGATAACGAGAACGCCGCCAATGCCTGGGGCCCCTGGGACCCGAAGAAGTTTACCGTCGAGGACTCCGCCTTCGGCTTCATCACCATGAAGAACGGTGCGACAATCATTCTGGAAGCCTCCTGGGCTATCAACCTGCTGGACACGACCGAGGCGAACTGCACACTGGCGGGGACCAAGGCCGGCGCTGACATGAAGCACGGGCTGAAGATCAACGGCGAAAGCAACGGCACGCTGTACGTCCAGGAGATCCAGACCGGCGGCGGCGGTGTCGCCTACTTCGACTCCGCAGGCGTGGATTTGGCCTTAGAAGAGGCCAAGTCTTGGATCAATGCCGTCCGCAACGATACCGACCCGGTCGTCCTTCCCGAGCAGGCCCTGGTCGTCTCCGAGATCTTAGAAGCGATCTACGAGTCGGCCAAGACCGGCCAGCCCTTCCTCTTTGACCACTGATCCGCGCGACCCCTGCTCGAACGCCGCGCCTCCCGTTGCAGACGGGAGGCGCGGCGTTTCGCTTTCCCGCTTGACACCTGAACCGGTGATTGCTATAATCTCCGCATCTGCAATGCTTCAAATATGTCTGCACCGAATTCGAGTATCACCCATGAGATATTTCCCTCGTCTCCTCATTCCCCTGCTGGCGCTAGCCTCGTGCTTTCTACCCATTCGCGCCCATGCATCCGGCTGGCCAAATGGCAATGACAGCATCTTCCCGCCCGAGGCAGCCGCCAAGCCATCTATCAACTTCGACGGCAAGGGGTTTCTCATCAACGGCAAGCGGACCTTTATCGTCGCCGGCGAACTGCAATACCCGCGCACGCCGCGCGCAATGTGGCGCGACCGCCTGCTTCGGATCAAGCGGGCCGGCTATAATACGGTCCAGACCTACGCCTTCTGGAACTACCATGAGCCGCGCGAAGGACAATTTGACTTTACGGGTGAAAAGGACCTGGATGCCTTCCTCAAGCTGGTCCATTCCCTAAACCTGTACGCCATCGTCCGCATGGGGCCGTATGTGAACGCAGAGTGGGACACGGGCGGCCTGCCTGTTTGGCTCCGCTTTAAGCCGGGCCTGCTCCCCATGACGGACAACCAGCCGTTCTACGACGCTGTAGACCCTTACTTCGCTCGGCTATACCCCATTTTAGTCGCCAATCAGATCAACCATGGCGGCCCGATCCTGATGGTCCAGCTAGAAAACGAGCACGTCTTTTCCGGAGTGCCAGACGGGCCTGGTGGCGGGACGGACATCCATGATGCCTACTACCAGCGTTTTTATGACCACGCGCGCAAGGCGGGGCTGCAAGTGCCCTTATTTTTCAGCGGCCTGAACCACAACGACGACCCTGCGGGAGATGCGCCGTTCGACCTCTCCCAGCGGACCAGCCCCTGGTACTCTACCGAGTTCTGGACAGGCTGGGTCGCGCGGTACGGGATGGAGCCGGAGCGGGCGAAGAAGTTGGAACGGGCGACCTGGAAGGTGATCGCCTATGGCGGCGGCGGCTACACCCACTACACCATGGCCGGCGGCACTGACTTCGATACCTGGAACAACGACCAGCAGGCTTCTTCCTATGATTTCGGCTCGCCCATCGGTCAGGTCGGCGATCTGCGGGACGCTTATTATCGCTGTAAGCGGGCAGCACTGTTCGCGACCTCCTTCCCCGCCGTCCTGTCCGCCTCGTTGGCTGGGAGCAGCGGCGACGGGACCAGTGCGACGGCAGATGGGGTGCAGATCACCCACCGCAAGGGGGCATCGGGCGAGGTCCTATTCCTAGATAACCCCGGCGGCGAGACGGTCAAGACCCAGATCAAGACGGCAGGCGGCGGGCTGTTCCCCAGCACGGGACCGTTCGCGCTCGAGCCCGGCGAGATCATGCCGATCGTCAAGGACTATCCTTTGGCACCGGGCGTCCTCCTGCAACTCGCCGCTGTTCATCTGCTTGGCGCGACGACGCATGAGGACATGACCACGCTGGTCGCTTTTGGCGTCCCCGGCGAGCCGATGGAGATGCGGTTCGCAGCGGTGGGCGCGAAGATTGTCAGCGCGTCGGCAGGAGAGAAGGCGCTGACCGTGGCGGCGACACAGGTGTTTCTCAGAGCGCGCATCCCGATCGCTGCACCACTTGTCAGCACTTTCCAGGTCGGCAGCCACATGATCCGTGTCCTGACGATGAGCGCAGACATGGCCGACCGCACCTGGTTTTTAGATAACGGCCTGATCGCCTGCGGCCCGGACTACGTCGGCGAGGTGCAGGAGGGCGGCGGCGGGCTGCGCCTGACCACGGAGCAGCGCGGGATGGCTGCCCCAGGCTCCCTTGCCTTGCCCAAACTTCTTTACACCGCCTCGCTCGATACGCCGGCCACGCTCGCACCGGTTCTGGTCCCGAATGCCGCCCTCGCGGCCGCCCCTACGCTCGGCCCCTGGGAGGCCGACGCCCTGACGCAGCCCGCCCAGCCCGGCTATAATGACGCCGCCTGGAAGGCGAGCGAGGAGCCTCTGCCGATGGGTGCGGACGGCGATTTCAGCGCCTATGCCTGGTATCGGGCGACGGTGAGCGCACCCAAAGCGGGTGTCTATCAGGTCAGCATCAGCGACGCCGGGGACTGGCTGACCTGCTTCGTCAACGGCAAGCGTGAGGACAGCAGCGATGTCCAGACGCGCTACAAGACGGCCATTCCGCGCGGCCTGACAGTTCACATGAAGGCAGGCCCAAACACCTTGGCCTTCCTGACGGCGCACTATGGGCGCAACAAGCTGTTCAACTACTACGGTCCTTTGGGTGAGATAGACGCCAAAGGCATCGCGGGGACTGTCAGCATGACGACGACAGCCCCGCAGGCGGTCCCCATCAGCAGTTTTCGCTGGCAGGCGGACGACAAAGCGCCAGGAGACGCCGATGCATTCGCCGCACCCGAACTTGCCACGACAAGCGCGGACTGGCACGACGCCACGACGACGACGGACGTCTTCAAGGGCCGCATCGGCTGGGCCTGGTTCCGCGCGACCCTCCCGAATGTTCCTGGCCCGCATCGGCGCATCCATTTCGGCTCCATTGACGATAATGGCATGGTCTACCTGAACGGCAAGAAGGTCGCGGAGAACGTCGGCATTAATGCCGACGTCGACGTCCCCCTGGACGGCGCCTGGCGCGACAACGGCCCGAACGTGCTGGCCATCGCGGTACAAAACACGGCGGGCGCGGGCGGCCTGCTGGGCGACATCAAGGTGAGGGGCGGCCTCGCAGACGGCATCGCGGTCCACGGCTGGCGAATGCGCGGCGGCATCACCCCGCCGACTGCCACCGCCCTCGTCTGGAAGCCATTGACAGGCAGTGGGGGCGAGAACGCACCCACTTTCTACCATGCCGCCTTCAACGCAACATCCCCCGCCGCCACCGGCCCCCACCCCATCCTACGGGCGGCATTCGCGGGCCTCTCGCGCGGCTTCTTCTGGCTCAATGGCCGCTGTCTGGGCCGCTACCCGGAGAAGGCACCAGTGGACAGCATCTACCTCCCGGAGTCGCTGCTGCGGCAAGGCGAGAACAGCCTGATTGTCTTCGACGAGGACGGCAATTCGCCCATGCAGGTGAAGATCATCGTCGAGACCGGGGCAAGCCGCATCGGCTCCATCCTCACTCCCAAGGGCAGCCCACGCGCAGCCCGTCTCCTCCAAGAAGGCAGCGACAAATGACTCTGCGGCTCCTCCTCTGCGCGTGTTTATTCCTCGGTGCGCCTCTGCTTCATGCGGCGGACCGGGACGACCATAATCTGCTGGCCAGCGGCATGCTGGGCCTGTCCATGCCCCACCCCGATGACGCCGCGATGACGACCGTTCCCGCTACAGGCTTGCCAGGCGGTGGGGACGCGCTTCACATCGTCGTGCAGACCCCGGCCTCGCCGGACTACGACTTGCAGCTCTCGCAGAGCATCCCCTTCGCGCTGGCCGACCAGTCTAAATTGCGGATGCACTTCTGGGGCCGCTCCCCGACGCGCAACGTGATCCGCGCCGTCGTCGAGAAGGCCAACCCGCCTTACGACAAGGCACTGGCGCAAAGCCTGGTGCTCACGCCGGAGTGGAAAGAATACGCCTTCACCTTTTCGACGCCCGCCTACGGGCCGGGCGGGGCGAACGCGCATTTCGTCCTCGGCTCGCAGGCGGGAACAGTCGAGATCGCCCGCGTCACTTTGGAGGACTATGGAGTCAATCCACAGACCCGCCCCACCGACATCAGCCGGGACCTTTATGGGGGAGAGCCGCATGACAACGCCTGGCGACCGGCGGCGAACGCGCGCATCCGCCGCTACCGCATGGGGAATCTCCTAGTGCGCGTCGTAGACACGCACGGCAAGCCCGTCGTAGGTGCTGTCGTCTCGGTCCAGCAGACGCGCCATGCTTTCCACTTCGGCACCGCCATCGCGCCTGAGCCGCTGTTTGCCAAGACGCCGGACGGCGAGAAATATCGAAAGACCTTGCTGCGGGACTTCAACTATGTCGTGCTGGAAAACACGCTCAAGTGGGGCGCTTATGGTACACAGGGCTGGCCCCTCTCGGACAAGCTATTGACTTGGTGCCAGGCCCATAATCTGCCGGTGCGCGGTCATAACCTGTTCTGGCCGAGCTACATGTGGCTGCCCAACGAGGTCAAGCCTCTGCGTGGAAAAGAGATGCGGAACGCCGTCCACGACCACGTCGTGGACTACATGGCAAAAACGCGGGGCCGCGTCGTCGTCTGGGACGTGGTCAACGAGGCGGTGACTAGTCGCGAAGTCTACGATGAGGCCGGTAAAGACCTGATTGCGAAGGCATTCGACTGGGCGCACGAGACCGATCCGAAGGCAAAGCTGGCCTACAACGACAACACGATCTTCGACACCGGCGGCGGCACGGTCGGCAAATCGGACAGCCAGGTAGACGGGATACTGCACTATTTGATTGATGAGCAGCACGCACCCGTCTCCGTGCTGGGCATTCAGAGCCACATGGGCGGCGGCAACCCGCTCGTTCCCGCCTCCATCTTGCTCCATAATCTGGACCACTGGGCGACCTATAAGCTGCCCATCGAGATCACCGAGTACGACGCCAGTGTCCAGGATGACGCCGCCCATGGGCAGTATCAAGACGAGTTCATGACGGCCGTGTTCTCGCACCCCTGGGTCACATCATTCGTGCAGTGGGGCTTCTGGTCGGGCGCGCACTGGCTCGCCAAGGAGGGCGGCGCGATGTACCGCTTAGACTGGACGCCGCGCCCCGCCGCCCTGGCCTATGAGCGCCTTGTTTTCCACGACTGGTGGACGGACAAAGCTGGCCCCACGGACAGGGCTGGGACCTATCCGGTGCGCGCTTTCCTGGGCGACTACAAAATCACGGTAACGCGTGGCGGGCGGACCAAGACCGTGTTCACTTCAGTAACGAAGAACGAGAACGGCATGACCGTTTTAAACGTGGCTGCGCCCTAAGTTACTCCGCCCGAATGACTTGCTGGATCAGTGCAATCTCCTCCTCCCGGTACGGCCTCCCCCGCCCATCTAGCAGGTCATGGAACCACAGGGATGGCGGGGGAGCGCCTTCCGCCGACTCCCAAGGGAAATGCGTCTGCGTCCGGTCCGCGCCGGCGTACTCGTGGAAGGTCAGCACGTCAGGCGCGGCCAGGATGAAGTCATTGATCTCGCGTCGGTCCTCATCCCAGCACCACACGCCTGAAATCGATGGCTGTGCCGGTAATCTCCCCCTCCGTCAGCGCCGACCCATAGTTCCAGAGGGTAGTCGGATAGACCTCCCAATCGGTATTAGGGGCCGCGCTCCCAGCCCTCGCTTGCCCCTCCGATCCACCGACTGTCGGCCACCGAGGGCCAAAACCCGTCCAGGTGCCCGCTCAGACCGTCGGCCTGGACATGAATCTGATCGCGCAGCCAGGAGGAAGCGGATTCGGTCGGCGTCATGCTCCGTTTCCTAATGCCGTGATTGTGTAATCTTGTACGCTGCCCTCAATCAGCGTCTGCGCCTCGGCCAGCCGCCGAGTCCCGTAGCCGTTTAGTGTAAGCGTTTGCAGCGTCAAGCTGCCCTTCATGACAGAAAGTGTGACCTTCGTCTCGCGCACACCCGATATCTGTTCGCACATCCCCCAGGCTGACCCTGATGACCAGAACCAGCGGCATGGCGCAGGGGAGGCATCAAACTCCAGTGTCAACGAGACAGCCGAGTAGTGGAACCCCGTGAGGGCCAGCACTGCGGCCCAGCTTGCCATGGCGCGGGCGTAATGATGGCCGCACTCGGCCTCATCGAAGGGGCTGCGCTTCAGGCCGTCGTAACGGGCGCGGATCGCCTCGATGACGGTCAACCCCTCCTCGCTCATGCCCTCGTAGAGCATATGGACGGCGGCCGTATACTCGAAGCCGGTCATTACCTCGTTATAGTATGGGAAAGGACGCGTGGGGCGGCGGCCTTTGGGGTAAGCCGCCATCAGGAGGGCCGCCTCACCGCCCAGGGCAAAGGTCCGCATATGATTGAAGTGCACGCCCATATCGGGCTGGAAGTTCCAGCGCATCAGGCTTTGCAAGGTCCGGCGGACGTGCGCCGGGTCCAGGAGGGGTCCCAACCCGCAGACATCAGCCATGTATTGCCCGGCCAGTTGGTCCACGAGGCAGCCTGACCCAAGCTGCAAATCGGGGTCGGCTAAGTTCGCCGCCCCCATGCCCACGCGCAGGCCGGGCGCGATGTCCGAGGCGTCCAGGATCGGGCGAACCTCATGCTCGTAGTAGTCGCCATTGAACAGGTGCGCGTCCATCCAAAGGCTCCCCCGCTCGAACAGGTCGCGGCAGGTCGCCGCGAAGTCGTGCTCGCCCAGATGCCGCGCAATCTCTTCCATCGCCCGCAGGGCGCCGAGGTACCAGCCGCCCATCTGTGGGTTCGGGCCGAAATACTCCACGTCCATCGTGTTGTGCTGGCAGCCTTCCATGACGCCGTCTCGGTCGGCATCCCAGCCGCCTTCGATCCAGCAGAATTCGAGCGCCATCCGCGCATGGGGCCAGAGCGAGCGGAGCCAGTCATCGTCCCCGGAAAGCTGCCAGTCTCGGTACAGCTTCATCAAACAGCCCATCTGCCCATCGGCGGCGGCCAAGCCCTGCTCCCTGGCGCGCGCCAGCGGCAGGAAGGCCCGGAAGGACATCAGCCCATTGGGGCGCGTCGCGTACCCGAACTCCACATCACGCATCGTTCGCGACAGACCGCCGAACAGGAAGGCGGTCGCCTGCTCATAGTTCCAGACGTGCGTACAGGACCCCTCGCAGCAGCCAGCCTTGTCGCCGCAGCCCTCCCAGCCCATGAAGTGGCCCTCGGCGATGCGGAAACAGGTCTGGCTTCGCAGGGTGCTGAGGTTGAACAGGGCGGCCTCTTTGACGACCGATGGCAGGTCACTCTCGCAGAAGGAGCGGACGAAGGCCAGCGTGTCTTCTTCCAGCGTGGGTAGGGCGGCAGCCGTGCGGACCGCCACATCCCAGGCGTCTCGGTATTGGGTCGCATAGTAATTGCCCACCCAATTCGGGTCGCCGCAGTCGCCATCCGCGCAGCAGGCTTCGCCCGGTGCAGCGTGTGGCGGGTTCCAAGTCATGCGATTCGGGAAGTGCCAGGTCAGCAGGAACGTCACCGCCCGCGTCTCGCCCGGCGCGAGCGTCAGAAAGGCGGCGAGCGAGGCCGTGGGCGTGTCCCCTCCCCCACTACGTTCCTCCAGGCGGCCGTCATTTGAAAAATCGTCCCAGAAGTCCAGCAGCGCATCACCCCAGGTCAGGTCCGGCCAGGCGGTCCGCGCGGTGACGCTCCCCTGCGCCAGCGCCGCCAGCGCCAGTGTCCCCCACTGCTCGGACGTGGGCAGAACCCCATCCGAACGCAGGAAGACGCCGGTCAGCCCGTCACGCTGCCGGAAATGGTTGATGTTCTGCTTGGGCGCAGTGACCGTGCCATCGGAGCCGATGAAGTTCTCCAGGCTGCCGCATACCGAAACATCCAGCTGCTGCTCAGATGTGTTTGTCAGGACATAGCGCAGGACGGCGGCGGGGACGCCGCTGCGGTCGGCATCGGCGGGGATGAGAGGGTTAAAGGCCTGCAAGCGGACGGCAACGGGGACGTCGGGGTCGGAGAGCACGACCTGCCCGAGCGGGTAGGCCGCCTCGAATTCGCAGCGGCGGAAGCGCGGCAGGCCGTGGTTGCGGGCAGGGCTGCCGAAGCCGCCCTCATAAGCCGCCGGCTCGACCGGTCCTTCCAGGCAGCGCGTGACCGCCTCACCGCCCAAGGGCCGTGCATAGAGGGCGAAGAACGCGCGGCCCGGCGCGAAGCCTTTGGCGGGTCGGTTGACCACTTCCCAGTCGCGCAGGTCACCGCGCCCACCCAGCGAGACCGTCCCGGTCCCGATGCCGCCGAGTGGCAGGGCGATCCGCGCGAGGTGGTCTTGGTCGTACCGGCGCAGGACGGGCCAGTCGTAGTGGGTTGTCATGCAGCCCTGTTACGCGTCGGCCCGTCGTTTTCCTGCATGGGCCTAGTCGGCGGGGCACGGACGGTAAAGCTGCCGCGCGTGAGGCTCCACCGGCCCGTCATAGGTTGCCAGTTGGGCATTGTACCTGTCCCGCACCTCCTGCGGCCATTCTGGGGGCGCCTGCTGAACTTTTGCCGCCATCTGCGCCTGGATCGCCCCGGGCATGGCGCGCAGGTCCGGCTGATACCAGAGCGTGATCAGCGTCCTTCGCTCGTCGGTCTCGTTGGCGTGGGCCGCGTGGAGCAGGCGCGCATCGCCGACCAGCAGGTCGCCCGCGCGGACAGGCACGTCTACCTCGTCGGGGCGGTCCGAGAACTCGGGCAGGCTCATGTCGCGCGCCTGGCTGAGCAGGGCGGAGTGCGGCTCGCGCAGGTCGTCGTGCAGGCGGTTATGACGGGTATGCGAGCCGGGGACGACACGCAGGCAGCCATTCCGGCGCGATGTGTCGGTGAGGTAATACATGGCGAAAATCTGCGGCGGGTTCGGCCCGAAGCTGTACGAGTCCCCCCAAGCAAACCAGTCATAGTGCCAGAAGAGGCGCGGGCTGTGGCCGGGCTTGCTGATAACATAACCGTCCGAGAACGTCGGACAAGGGAAGCCGAGCGAGGCCAGGGATTGGAGCGCGGCGGGATCGGCGATCAGGTCGGCGAACAGCGGGTCGCCCGTCGTGGGCAGCAAACTCCCCTGCGCCCTCAGCTTTTCCGCTTGCTCACCCGGCAGGGCTTCCAGCATCCTGTCACTCGCCGCGTTCAGCCGGGCGACCTTCTCCGGCGACAGGACGCCCTCGAACTTGCAGTACCCGGCCCGCAGAAGCTGTTCCCGCTTCCCATCGTCAGCCACTGTCATTGTGTGTCTCCTCTCGTGTCGTGCTGGCACTATTATGATCCAACCTAGCGCCTGCGACAAGCGCAGGGTGTGACATAAAGAGGGACTCGTTACGCTTCTTCCGGCGACCCCTCTGCGGCAGAATAGGAACGGCGGGCCGCGCCAAGAGAGCGCCGGTACTCGCCCGGCGACTGCCCCGTCTTGCGCCGGAAGGCGCGGGTAAAGTAGCCGGCCTCCTCAAACCCACACAGCGCGGCGATGGCGGCGACCGTGTGGCCGGAGCTTTCGAGTAGGTGCCGCGCGCGGCGGGTTGCCGGAGCACTGCCAGCTTTCCAGGACCAGGCCCAGTATCTGCAAGGTCAGGGCGGAGACGCGCATGGCGCGCAGGGGTGACGGCGGCCCCTCCCAGGCGCACAGCAATAGGCTGAACAGTGCGGAAAAATCGGTTGGCCGTACCAATGGCACGACGGCGGCCACGGGGTACAGGTGGAATAGGGCGAAGCCGGGATGGACGTCGCACTCGAACACGACCCATTTGTGTGTCCCAGGCACCTCGGCGTACTCGGCATAGGGCAGTGCCGGGGGATGGACCATCACCGTGCCGCGCGGGGCCGGGTCTCGCGCCCCTAGAGTCAGCGTTTCGACGCTCCCCTCCCGGACAAAGCTGATGGCCCAGTGTCCATGCTCGATTTCAGCCCGGAGCATCTGGTAAGGGGTGCGCGCGACCTGATACACGGAAAGGGAGGTCTGCTGGTGGGCGGCGTCTGGCATTGGAGTGTGCTGCGGGTCTATGGGTTGCGGAGAAACTTCCCCACCCACTCGACGCTGCGCCGCAGCATCTCATCGCTGTAGGAATGACCGTGGCCGGGGTAAAGCTCCAGGGCCAGCCGCTCCGGGTGGGCGGCGTAAAGGGGGCGCAATTTTTGTTCCAGGGCGATGACGCCGCCCGGGGATACGACCTCGTCCGCCGCGCCGTGCAGCATTAAAAGGGGACGGGGCGGGAGAGTCTGCGGAAGCATGTCCAGCGGGTTCAGCAGCACCGCCCGATCATAGGCGGGATGCCCTGGCCCCAGCCCGAACCTTTGCAGGGGGCCGACCCAATCGGGGCTGCCCATCGCGACGCTTGCCGTATGCAGGCGCGGCTCGGCCAGGAGCGCGGCGAAGCTGATGTAGCCGCCTAATGAGATGCCGTGGACGGCGGCCCGCTCCGCGCCGAAGTGGTCAATCAGGCGCGAAATGTCTTGTGCCGTTCCCTCGATCATGTCCGCCGTCGTCCCAAAGTAGTCTGCTCCCAGCAATGTTTCTCGGGCTGGGGCATCGGACCGCTCGCCGTGCAGGCGGACATCAAAAGCGACGGCCCGGCACCCCGAGCGGGCGAACTCATAGAGTACGGGCAGCATCTTCTCTTTGCTGCCGCCCAGGCCGTGCAGGACGATGACCAGGGGGGCATCAGGAGCAAGACCTTCGAGATTAACGACCAACCCCGGCAGGTCTCCGACCAGCCATTCCTGTGACAGCGTATACCGTTCGGCCATTTTCTTATCCTTGCTGACTTTCGGATGCAAGCGCCAGCAGCAGCAGCAGGACACGCTGACCACGCGGCGTGACCTGGTACTGGCTGCGCCCGGCCTGCGCGATCAGTCCCGCATGCATCAGGTCCCGCAAGTGATGATACAGGCTGCCTGTGCTCAGACTCGTCGTTATCCCCAAAGCCGCCGCGCTTTCGGGTTCGCGGCCCAGCAGCGCGCGCAGGAGGGAGACCTTCTGTGGGGACGACAGCGCATAGCCGAGCAGTGCCGCCGCCTCGTCTGTCGTCTTCGCGATCTGGGCCGCCGTCACCGCCACCGCCCCTGTCTTGAAGGGCGCATCGCCATCCCCGGATGATGGACGGCTGATGCTGTAATGCACGATGCCGTCGGCCCGCCCCTCTGCTTTCCCCTTCGCAGTGGGCGCAGCCTCCTCCGACGGGGCCGGCTCCGGCTTCCGTTCAGCGTGCTGCTGTTCGCTGACCAGCGCCTGGATCTGCCGGATTTCCTGACGCATCTCCTGACGCATCTCCGACTGCATCTGCTTCAGAGCTTCTTTGGTTTGTTTGTCCACGCCTTACCTGCTTTTTTGTAGTATTGTAGCATTGAAATATAGCTTTGTCAAGCGGCATAGACAAGGCCGGAGAACTTGGGTATACTGACGCCGCAAGAAAAGAGTACAGAAAGAACACTGAAGAACGTGATCAAAAGGCCAAGAGCCGCTAAGGGGGTCCGCGTGTCAAAGATTTTGGTCGTGGATGATGAAGAGCCGATCGTTGATGCCATTTCCTACAACCTCAAAAAAGAGGGGTTCGATGTCGAGACGGCAAGCGACGCTGATGAGTGCATGAATCGTTTCCTCTCCGGCAGCCCAGACCTCGTCCTGCTGGACGTGATGCTCCCCTCCGGGAGCGGGCTGGACCTCTGCCGCCGCCTGCATCGCTACAATGCTTCGCTCCCCGTCCTGCTGCTGACCGCCCGTGCCGCCGAGGCCGACTGCCTACTCGGCTTCGATGCCGGGGCGGATGATTACGTTGTCAAACCGTTCTCCATGCGCGAGCTGATGGCCCGCGTCCATTCCCACCTGCGCCGCAGCTCACGCCTCTCCGAAGCCGAGGCAAGCAACATGGAAGCGGAGAAGAACCAGACTTACAGCGTGGACAATCTGGAGATCAACGCCGACCGCCGCGAGATCCTCAAAGACGGCAGTCCGCTGACCCTATCCCGCAAGGAGTTCGACCTGCTCACGCTGCTGACCTCCCATCGGGGCCGGGTTTTCGACCGCCAGACCCTGCTGTCGCGCGTCTGGGGCGAAGATTGCTATGTGGATGACCGTACCGTGGATGTCCACATCCGCTGGCTGCGCGAGAAGCTGGAGCCGGTCCCGGCCAAGCCAGAGATGCTGCTGACGGTGCGCGGTATCGGCTACAAATTCAAGGGCTGAACCGGTGAGTCTTTTTCCCTGGACGCGCCGGACGAAGGACGATCCCCCTATCAATACGCCCGATGCCGAAGCTGGCCTGCCCGATTTGGCCCTTTGGCAAGCCTTGCTCCAAACCACCGAGGACGCCATCCTGCTGGTGGACTCCGAGGGGCGCATCCTGCTGTCTAATCCGGTCGCCACCTCCCTCTTCGGAATCTCGGCGGGTGATACCCTGCTGGCCCGTACCCTAAGCAGCGACCTGGAAGAACTGTACCGGGCTGCCATCCGCCGCCGGGGCGGCGTCGAGCGGGAAGTGACGCTCAACCAACCCTCCGTGCGGACCCTTCATGTCCGCATCACGCCGGTGGCGTCAGATCAATACTTACTGGTCCTGCGCGACTTGACCGAGCTGCGCCGCCTGGAGCGAGTCCGCCGTGACTTCGTCGCCAATGTCTCCCATGAGCTACGCACCCCGCTTACCTCCGTCAAAGCCATGGCTGAGACCCTGCTGGACGGTGCCTTGGAGGATGCCGAAGCTGCCCCACGCTTTCTGCAAACGATCATCCGCGAGTCCGACCGCCTGGTCCGCCTGTCTTCTGACCTGCTCGACCTGTCCCGCGTCGAGGCGCGCGGCATCGAGAAGAAGCCGATTGACCTGACCCCCCTGGTCGCCGAAGTCGCCTCCCGGCTCGCCTCGCAGGCGGAGAAGGCCGACATCACTTTTACCAACACCCTGCGCGCGCCTCTGATCGTCCCCGCCGACCGTGACGAGATGGCGCAGGTACTGGTCAACCTGCTGGACAACGCTGTCGCCTACACCCCGCGCGGCGGCCATGTCACCCTGAGCGCTTTGGAGACCGCCGAGGCCGTGACGGTCTCGGTCGCCGACACCGGCATCGGCATCCTCTCCCATGACATCCCGCGCCTCTTCGAGCGCTTCTACCGCGCTGACAAGGCCCGCAGCCGCGCCTCCGGCGGGACCGGCCTGGGCCTCAGCATCGTCAAGCACATCGTCGAGAACCATGGGGGGACGGTGGGGGTGGAGAGCGAGTACAACAAGGGCAGCGTCTTCAGCTTCATGCTGCCGAAGTCGTGACTATTCCCTCTGCCTCGGCTTGAACTTGTCATACGTCTTGATTAGCCCTATGATCGCACCCCATACGAAGCCCGCACCGTAGATCTCCCAGTGTAGCGGACGATGGCCTAACCAACGCACATAGGTGAAGATCGTCCAACCAGCCGAGAAGCAGGCTGTCTGCCAAGCCGACACGCGAAGCCCATATGCCACGGCCGACGGGAGCAGCCGCCTTTGGGGTGCATCCGGCGGCGCAAGTGTCGGCGCCGGCGGCCAGACGGTGGGTTGTTCGGGTGTGTCCATTTTGTTAGAGGTATATGCCGTCAGGGAACCATGCCATGAATGGCACGGCTATTCATGGCGTGGCCTCCTGGCGGCGTGGGCATCACACGCCGGTGTCACCGCGCCCCCTGCGCGACCTCACAGTGATAGCCCTCGAAAACATCATCGAGGTTTGTAGCAAGGAGGGCGTTGAGGTCAACCCCGCCGAAGAGGTGCTTCGCGAAGCCCGCCTTTACTCCGCGATTCCCCGCGCTGAGGACCGTTACTGGTTTCTTTACCGCCTTGCTCCATAGTTCCTCGACATCATTGTGTGCTTCCGTTGTGTTGAGGTTGACCATTGGCTCTCTACCCCGCCGCCCGCGCCTTCACCCGCTCCGCGAACTGCTCCACGGCATAGCCGATCGTGTTCAAGGCACGGTCGAAGATCTGCCGGAAGCCCTCCGCCTGTGGCAGCGGCACCTCCATGCCGAAGCTGACACGTCCAGGGGCTTCGTCCTCCATCACTGTGACCTTCACTGCTTTGACGCCCTTATTGACGTCGTTCGCCGCTTCCAGGCCCACCGCGCGGCTCGGGATAACGTCCGCGAAGTCGAAGTAACTATAGAGGTTGAAGAAGTCCGGGTCGGTGTCGTCCGGGAAGGTGAAATACGTCCGCCCCTCCTTCTTGAACACAAGACCAGCGCCTTCCGGGGTCGGAAGGTAGCCTTCCTCTTTTAAGTATGCGGTCATTATCTCTTTGGATGCGGCCATCAGTCTATCTCCCTGTTCTTTCGACTATTCTTTCGACTATTCTTTCAGCCAGCGGGCGGCGTCTTTGGCGTGGTAGGTGAAAATCAGGTCTGCCCCTGCCCGCTTGATCGAGGTCAAGATCTCCAGGGCGGTCGCCCGCTCATCCAGCCAGCCATTCGCGGCGGCGGCTTTCACCATCGCATACTCGCCCGACACGTTGTAGGCGGCGACCGGCAGATGGGTCATCTCGCGCACGTCCCGGATGATATCCAGGAACGCTAGCGCAGGCTTGACCATGACCATATCTGCGCCCTCGGCGATGTCCTGTTCCACTTCCTTCAGCGCCTCGCGCCGGTTCGAGGGATCCATTTGATAGGTCCGCCGGTCCCCGAACTGCGGCGCGCTGTCGGCGGCCTCCCGGAAAGGACCGTACATAGCCGAAGCATACTTGGCCGCATACGAGAGCAGGGGTGTGTCCGAAAAGCCCTGCGCGTCGAGCGCATGGCGGAGGGCGCCGACCCGCCCGTCCATCATGTCGGAGGGCGCGACGACATCGGCCCCGGCGGCGGCATGGGAGACCGCCGTGCGGGCCAAAAGGTCCAGCGAAGGGTCGTTCAGGATGCGCTCGCCCGACACGACGCCGCAATGCCCGTGGGACATGTATTCACAGAGGCAGACATCGGTGAAGACGAGCAAGTCGGGGTTATCTGCCTTCAGGGCGCGGACCGCTTGCTGTACGATGCCCTCTTCCGCATAGGCGCCCGTAGCCTGATCGTCTTTGGTTTCGGGCAGGCCGAACAGCAGGACGGCGGGCAGACCCAGCGCGGCGATCCGCTCGGCCTCGACCCGAAGGGCCTCCACGGTAAGCTGCGCGACACCGGGCAGGGAGGAGATCGGGCGGCGCTCGCGGCCCTTACCCCAGGTGACGAACAGGGGATCAATCAGATCAGTGATGGAGAGTGCCGTCTCGCGTACCATCCCGCGCAGGGCAGGCGTCCCGCGCAGACGCCGGGAGCGGTGATTTAATCTTGGGTAATCCATGCAGCAATTGTACCCGTTTATAATAAGGGCGCCACCTTGGAGCGAAGGGCGCGATTCATCGCGCCCCTACCCCATCATCTCTACTGTCAATCCCTGGTGTGGGCCGGGGAACAGGATCGCCTCCGCCCCCGCCGCGCGCAGGGCGGCGACTGTCGCCTCCCTGTTATGCGTCAGCGCCAAGATCGTGCCCCCGCCGCCCGCCCCGGCCAGCTTCGCCCCAGTCGCCCCGCCCGCCAGTGCGGCGGCGATCATGGCCTCGTTCGCCTCCCCACTGCCGCCCAGATCGCGCACCAGCGCGTGGTTGCGGTTCATCAGGGCCGCCATCGTATCCCAATCACAAGCCAGCAGTGCGCGCTTACCTCGCCGGGCGAGGCGGGCGATCTCCAGATATCCATCCACGACGGCAGGCTCCCCGCGCAGCCAGCGTTCGCGCGGAGACGTGTGGACGGAACCGGAGTGGTGACGGACACCAGTATGGGCCAGGACAAACGGCAGATCGGGGGCAAATGAGGCCAGCGGCTCGACCGTGGCGAACGGCGTCTCCACATCCGTCGTCTGTGCGCTGTTCTTGTCCCGGAAGTCCATGTAATTCAGGCCGCCGAAGACCGTCATGTAGTGGTCCTGGAAGCCGCAGACGATGCCCAGCACATCATACTCGATCTGCCGGACCAACTCCGCCGTCTGGTATGGGTTCAGCCTCAGACCTAGATGGGCCAACAGGCACCCGACGATGCAAGCCAGAATCGCGGTCGAGCCGGCCAGTCCAGCCTGCATCGGGATTTCCGTTTCGGCAGCCAGGTGAAAGGGCCGCGCGGCGGCGGGGTCTACTTCCAGCGCGGTCAGGGCGGCACGGACGACGTTCAGATAGTCGCCAGGGCGCAGCGCGAGGTCGTCCGCCGAGCGCACTGTCTGGCTTTGCCCTGAGACAGTGATCTGGAACTCCTTCACGTCCCGGCTCAGGGTGCAGCACGCCCGCTCCTGCGTGGAGCAGGACAGAACGCTGCCGCCGTACATATCGGTCGGGTTGCCGATCAGGCCGCAGCGGCCGGGGGCGGAGGCATGGATCATGCGCGGGTCTCCAGGAGGAAGTCTACCATGTGAGGCAGGTCGGGGAAGATCAGATCGGGAGCCGGAAGGAAGTCACCCTGGGCGAAAGCCGCCGTGCCGCCGGAAAGCAGCAGGATCGTCTTCCCCACTCCGGCGGCATGGCCCGCCTGGATGTCCGTGGGTGCGTCGCCCGCAAAGACGGTGTGCGCCAAAGTCAGCCCAAAATCCTGCGCCGCCTCCAGCAGCATTCCCGGACCGGGCTTGCGGCGCGGCGAGTTATGGCGGGCGAGTTCCGTGCTGTAGTAACAGCGGTCCAGGTGTGCGTTTGCTTCATGGGTCAGCGCCTCGCCCATGCGCCGCTCGATGGCGAGCAAATCATCCATGGTCATCAGCCCCTTGCCGACCCCTTGCTGGTTGGAGATGACGATGACCGGCAGGGCGGCCTCATTCAGCCGGCGCACGGCGTGGGCAACGCCGGGCAGGACGATCAGCTTATCGGCAGAATACAGGTAGTCGCCGGGGATATGTGGATTCAGCACCCCGTCCCGGTCTAGGAAAATGGCTTCGAGGATCATGATGATGCGCCTCAGGGGCGCGGGCGGTGAAAGCCGCCCGCGCCCCGCGACTTGCCCCTAACCTGACGAGTCGCCGAGCAGCGCGGCCCCTGAGCTTGCCCCATCCCAGTTGATCTCGATGTTCTTCTCGATCCGGCACACGGCTTCTTCCAGCATCTCGCCGTTCTTGTCCCCGCTCACCGTCAGCGACATGCGGATGTAGCCGTCTCCGTGCGGGCCATAGCCCAGGCCGGGGATGGCGAGCACGTCGGCCTTCTCCAAAAGCGCGCGCGAGAACGTCGCCGAGGTGTAGCCCGGCGGCACGGGTGCCCAGACATAGAAGGCCGCCTCCGGCTTCTCCAATTTCCAGCCCAAGCGGTTTAGGCCGTCAATCAAAACGTCCCGGCGGCGCTTCATCAGTGCCAGCGCCGCGTCGTTATTGACATGGTTCAAGGCCCAGCCGGCCGTCAGCGCGATGGCCGAGAACTGCTTGGAGTCTACATTCCCTTTGATCGTGTTCAAGGCGCGCAGGGCGTCGGGGTTGCCGACGGCGAAGCCGATGCGCCAGCCCGTCATGTTGAAGGTCTTGGACAGCGAGTGGGTCTCAATAGCGACCTCTTTGGCCCCCTCGATCTCCAGAATGCTCGGCGCCCGGTAGCCGTCGTAACCGACCTCGGCGTAGGCGCAGTCGTGAAGGATCAGGATGCCGGTCTCGCGTGCGAAGTTCACGGCCTCCTGGAAGAAGGCGCGCGGCGCGACCGCACCGGTCGGGTTGTTCGGGTAGTTCAGGTACATCAGCTTGGCCCGCTTCACCACATCGCTGGGGATGAGGGACAGATCAGGCAGGAACCCATTCTCGGCCAGCAGAGGCATCTCGTAAGGCGTCCCACCTGCCAGCAGCGTGTTGACCTTGACGACCGTATAGGCAGGGTCGGGGACCAGGGCGATATCGCCGGGATCAATGAAGGCCCAGGCTGCATGCGCCAGGCCCTCCTTGCTGCCGATCAGCTCGATGATCTCGCTGGCCGGGTCCAGTTCCACGCCGAAGCGGTTCTGGAACCAGGTCGCCACGGCCTGCAAGAACTCGGGCGGACCAGAATTGGATTCGTCATAGCGGTGCGTCGCCGGGTCGTGCGCGAAGGTGCCGAGTTTGTCAATGATCTCCGGGGGCGTCGGCTGGTCCGGGTCCCCGATGCCGAGGTCAATGAGGTCACGCCCGGCGGCGATGGCCTGGGCCTTGAGTTTAGCGATCTCGCCGAAGAGGTAGGGCGGGATGAGTGAGAGTCGTTTGGCGCGCTGCAAGTGTCTGTTGCTCCTCAAAAGTTGTTTTGATGCGTAGGTTCGACGTGGGCGGCGTCTTCCCCAGCTCGGAATGAGGCTTGACAGCCGTTTGGGGGAAGTTTATACTGGCACCATGCCTAACATACCCCAAACCTCGCCCCGCATCCGCCTGGTCACGCGCGGCGATGACGCCGGCTCCTGCGTGAGCGCCAACGTCGCCATCCGGCAGGCCGCCCGCCACGGCATCCTCCGCAATGTTTCCGTCATGGCCCCCGGCCCGGCTTTTGATGCCGCCGTACCACTGCTGAAAAGCCTCCCCGTCAACGTCTGCCTGGGCCTGCATGTCACCCTGAACGCCGAATGGGAGACGGTCAAGTGGTCGCCCGTCCTGCCGCGCGACCGGGTGCCCTCACTGGTAGACGGACAGGGGTACTTCTGGCCGACGCCTGAGGAGACTCGAAAGCATGGGGCGCGGGTGGATGAGATGCTGGCAGAGATCGAGGCGCAGCTCGCGCGGATGCGAGAGGCAGGGCTGACCGTCGGCTACATAGATGAGCACATGGGCGTCTCCGGGCCGTGGCCCGAACTGCGGGCGGGGATCGCGGAGATCGTGCTGCGGGAAGGCTTGGTTGACGCGCACGGGCTGCCGGGGCTGCCGGACACAGGCGGGCTTGGGGGCATAGAGTCGTTCCTGAAGGCGCTGACGGAAGCGCCGTCCGGCGCGTATGTCCATGTCACCCACCCCGGCTGGGACGCCGACGACATGCGCCAGTTCGACGGCATCGGTCAGGTGGCGCAGTGGCGCGATGCTGACCGCCTCCTGCTGACCGACCCCGATCTGCCCGCCGCATTGGCCGCCCGGAGCGTCGAAGTCATCCGCTACACCGACTTGGGACGGGTCGCCCAGTAGAACAGCAGTGCGGGCGCGGTGAACAGCAGGAACGCCAATGCCCACGCCCCCCAGCGCGCCGAGCGCTGCCGGGCATCGCGCACGGACAGGCCGAAGGCGATGGCATAAGCCAGCAAATAGTCCAGCGTCACCAGTTGAAAGGCTGCGTCATGGCGCAGGTGGTTCAGGGCGGCTTGGTGCCAGGGCCAGAAGCCCTGCCGCAGCAGGGGCGGCAGGGCCAGCATCCACTCAGCGATCAGCCAGAAGAAGGCCAGCCCGGCCAGTGCAGGCCGCACCTACTTCCGCGCGACCGGCCCCGAGGGGTGGTCCCGAACGGCCAGATGCTCGCGGTCCAGCGTATAGTGCAGGAAGGCGATGCACATCTCGTCGGTCGTCTGCTCGCCCCATGTCACCGCCTTGGGCGGCGTGTTCGGGTTGCGGAGGTTATGGGCGGAGTTATCATAGGTCGCCGTCATCACGACGCGCGTCCCCACCGGCAGGGCCAGCGGCTTCTTGTAGAAGTAGGTGGATTGCCAGTTGAAGTCCCAGTCCGAGACCGAGACCAAAGGGACCTTCGTGCCATCCGGTTTGATTGCCGTCAGTTTCATCACGCGGCCAAGCAGGTGCATGTGCGGCGTGACCGCGATCAGGTGGTAGTTGACCGGCGACGGGGCCGAGGTCGTGCTGACCGTATAGTGCGCGTCGGCGGCGGGAATTTGCAGGCCATGGATGACTGGGATGACGTGCAGCGTCTTCTCGACATTCCCCTTGGAGAAGTAGATGCCCACGCGGGACAGGTCCGTCTCCGGCTTGCCATCCTTGTGATAATGCACTTGCAGGACGATCCGCGCCCCCTTCGGCACCTGGGTCGCGACGCCCATCGGCAGATAGTGGGCGGTGATGCCCGGCGCCCAGCCGCCCAGAGCGCCCGTGGGCGTAAACCCGACGCCGCCGAAACTGGTGTAGCCCGGCTCTTTCTCGTGCCCATCCAGGTTGGCGGATTTGCCGTCGCCGTCAATGAAGGCGATGACGTGATGCACCACGGCCCGGTTCCCCGGCTGCACGTCCACGGCCGAGACATAGCGGTCCTGCGTGAAGTCGGTCGGGATGACGTAGCAGCGGTACACGTCCCCGCCGTCCGCCTCGACATGATAGGGGCGCGCGGGCTGCAGCACCATGTCCGGCTTCCCAAGTGCCCAGTCGTCGTTGAAATGCGGGGGCGTGGGCAGATCCTTCGGGTCGCCCTCGGGAGCGCCCGCGTCGGCCCACTTTGCCAATGTCGCGATCTCGTGTGCCGACAAGCGCCGGGCGTCCTGGAAGTCGCCCGCGCCGGGGTCAGCCTTCCAAGGCGGCATCTGGCGGCTCGACGTGTAGCGCTTGATATCCCCGCGCCACGCCGCCGCCTGGGCGTAGGAGGTCAGCGCCATCGGCCCGATCTGCCCAACCCGGTGGCAGGTCTGGCACTGCCGCTGCAAGATTGGGGCCACATCATGGGAGTAGGTGATCTGGGACGACGCCACCTGAATTGCGGGCCGACGAATGATGCACCCGAAGGCGACCGTCTTGGCACGCGCTACAGGCTGCCCGGCTAGGACGGCGTCCAAAGCCTCCTGCAAATCTTTATGATGCACCGAAGAGGCGTCCGCGCTGTCATCCACGCGCCCCGAGTAGACCAATGCGCCCGCAGAATCCACGACAAACGCCTGCGGCGTCATCGTCGCCCCGAACCGCTTCGCCATCGCCGCGTCGCCGTCCCGCACGACCGGGAAGGCCAGCCCGCGTCCTTTGGCGAATGCTGCCACCTCGGTCTGCCCCTCCTGCATGTTGGAAAAAACGCCGACCGTCTGCACGCCGCGTGCACTATATTCCCGCGCCAGCGCGTTCAGGCGCGGCGCGTAGACTTTGGACACGGGACATTGCGTGGACAGGAAGACAAAGACAGTCGCCTTGTGATTTGCAATCGTCCGCCCATCGTAGACGTGTCCGCCGAGGTCAGTGACGGGCGCGAAGGCGGCCAAAGCCTTGACAGCGGGCTTAGGCGCCCCGCCGGTCAGCAGCAGCGTCGCTCCTGCCAGAAATGTCACAGGCGCGAAGGCCGCCGCGATCCGGGCCGTTTTATTGATGAATGGTGTCTTCATGAGTGT
>JANLUQ010000570.1:0-2135 GCA_031363565.1 Armatimonadota bacterium
ATGCGGTTCTTGCCCCGCAGCAGCGGGTGACGTATCTTGCAGGCGACGCCATCGCCAAACGGGCAAATCTCCACGCCAAACGGGTTTCCAGGCAGGTCGGCCAGCGCCCCCATACGGGCGGCGTGGAACCGCGCCTGAAAGTGCTCCGCACGGGCGATGAGATGGGGCGTAAGGTGCGCGGCAAGCATGGCGTTAGTGTACCCGAACCGTGTAGAATACGGCTGTTCAGGAGGCAAAAGTCATGTTGAAGTCCACTGAAGGCACCTACAGTGATAGCCGGATCGAGTTATCTGAGAGGCCGGACGATCTAGAAGAGGCGTGCGTCGTTGTAACGTTCCCGCCGAATATGAAGCCACAACAGTTAAGCGACTACGGCATAGACGAGGCACAGGCCACCGACTTGCGCGTGCGCCTGCGGACGTTTGAGGAGGATTAGGACAGGCCCGACATGGATGGCTATGGCGCGCTTTAGGCGGGGCGACATCGCCCTTATTCTCTTCCCGAACTCTGACCTAATCCCAACCTACTTACATGACTGATGTTACACACGAGATGTGACCGGGCCGTAAACGACCCGTCTGGGGGGCGAGACGCCGACCGCCCTGCGGGCGGGAGAGAGTCCTTGTCTTAATCTTCCGGTCGCAGACCGGTTGGCCGCAGGCCCCCCAGACCTGCCCTTCAGGGCGGGACCGCGTAATAGCAGTTACATGACATGGATGCCTGCAAACTCCAGAGTTAGTCGGTCGTCGCCAAATCGCTTGATGTTGAAACGGGCGGTCATATCGCTACGATAGCTCTTCGGTGGATCGTCTGGATAGCCCTTGATCGGAACGTCGTCGTAATGAACCATGCCCAAGTAGAGAAGGGGATCGAGACCGTAAAGGTCCTCTCGATTGACTTTGATGCAGTGCTCTATGATGTCTGCGCTGTCGGGGCGTCCCCTCAGCATAGCAATCTCAAAACGTATGCCATCGGGATAAGGGTCGGGACTGCCGTATCCGGCAATAATTTCCTCCAACTCTTTGGCAGTCCACACAACCCACCTATCGAAGTGTGGAAACATGTCCAGCGCAGTCTGAAACCGCTTTTGAGCGAGCAATTCCGACCACTCCGTAACCAGAGATCGAATTTCCTCATCTGACGCGGTGAGAGGTAGTGTTTTTATTATGTTTTCCAATTTTTCACCCCAACAGCATCCACCCAGCTATGCGCTAAGAAATCGTAGCATATTCGTCGGTGTGGGAAATATTGCCAATTACTCGGCAAACTGCGTCACGCGTTCGGCTTCCGTTGAGGCCAAAGGCGCGACAGGAGCGAGCCGCACACGAACGCGAGGCAGACGTAGGCCAGCCAGTCGCCGAAGCGGGTGAAGAAGGTGCCGCGCCCATTCCCAAGCGCCACGTCGCCGACCAGAACATCGGGGGTGAACAAAGGCGACTGGCCGACGATGCGGCCCGAGGCGTCCACGATCTGCGAGAGGCCGTTGGAATCGGCACGGACGAACGGGACGGCGTTCTCGACGGCGCGGAAGGGAAGCATGGTCCCGTGCAGGCGGTGCAGGACACCGCGCGGGGCGGGCGGGTCGTAGTTGGGTAGGGCGATCAGACGCGCCCCCTGCCCCGCCTCCTGCCGGGTCGTATTGGTGTAGCAGCTATCGAAGCAGATCTCCAGCCCGATTTTCCCCTGCGGCGTCTCAACGACCGTCGGCGAGTGGCCAGGCTGATTGGTCTCGCGCTCGGAGAGGTAAAGGTGAATCTTGTGGTGGGCGGGGAGGAGAACGTCTCCATTCGGTGCGAGATAGGCGGCGCAGTTGAAGGGCTTGGGGCGGGTGTCGTCCGAGTAGCCGACGACGAGGGCGGTTTGGAGATGCTGGGCGAGTACGCGGGTCTCGTCTTTGGGGCTGGTGGGCGTGAATTCGCCGGCCAGGGATTCTTCCGACCAGACAATGAGTTTCGCCCCGCGCGCCGCCGCCTGCCGGGTCAGGGCAACGCGGTCTACTGCGGTGCCCGCCAGGGCCAGATCGCCGGTCTCCTCAGGCGTCAGGTCCTGGATGGCGGCCACGCGCAGGCGAGACGTTTGGGGGGTATGGGACAGGCGCAGGCTGCCGTAGCCGAGCGACAGCAGGGCGAGGGCAA